>NZ_JAMAUV010000145.1:0-211 GCF_023714155.1 Neobacillus sp. MER 74 | reverse complement strand
GGATCAAAGCTTACTTACAGCTCCCCGAAGCATATCGGTGTTAGTCCCGTCCTTCATCGGCTCCTAGTGCCAAGGCATTCACCGTGCGCCCTTTCTAACTTAACCTAAAAGGTTTATAACTCTTACTTACATAAGAGAGAAAATCTAAAATGGCGATTACTCGATGTTTACTTTGCTTCTTCATTACGATTATCTAGTTTTCAAAGAACGA
>NZ_JAMAUV010000144.1:0-215 GCF_023714155.1 Neobacillus sp. MER 74 | reverse complement strand
CTCAAGATGAGATTTCCCATAGCGCAAGCTAGTAAGAACCCTGAAAGATGATCAGGTTGATAGGTCAGAGGTGGAAGCGTGGTAACACGTGGAGCTGACTGATACTAATCGTTCGAGGACTTAACCAAATAGAAAAGCGGAAGCGTCCGCTTAGCAACGTATGGCCTGGAGGGCTTTGACTGAGATAAAGGAAACACGAAGAGCGATAGCGATTC
>NZ_JAMAUV010000143.1:0-215 GCF_023714155.1 Neobacillus sp. MER 74 | reverse complement strand
CGTTTACAAGACGAGATTAATAAAGACCGCGAAGATCACGGAAAAAAGCCATTTCCTCCCGATAAATTTGATAAAGAGGAATTAAAAGAAATTAAAGAAAGTACGACTGACCCAGAAAGTGGTTATTACGTAAAGGACGAACGAACTAAACAATTCGCATACTCATTTCATGCAGCTTCAGATCGAAATGGTTTTGTCCTTGGCACAATTGTAAC
>NZ_JAMAUV010000142.1:0-215 GCF_023714155.1 Neobacillus sp. MER 74 | reverse complement strand
GGGGGGACGCAGGAGGATAGGGTAAGCGCGCTGTTGGATATGCGCGTCTAAGCAGTTAGGCTGAGAGGTAGGCAAATCCGCCTCTCATATAAGGCTGAGCTGTGACAGCGAGGGAAATTTAGTACCGAAGTTCCTGATTCCACACTGCCAAGAAAAGCCTCTAGCGAGATAAAAGGTGCCCGTACCGCAGACCGACCCAGGTAGGCGATGTAGTA
>NZ_JAMAUV010000141.1:0-228 GCF_023714155.1 Neobacillus sp. MER 74 | reverse complement strand
CCTGCATGAAGCCGGAATCGCTAGTAATCGCGGATCAGCATGCCGCGGTGAATACGTTCCCGGGCCTTGTACACACCGCCCGTCACACCACGAGAGTTTGTAACACCCGAAGTCGGTGGGGTAACCGTAAGGAGCCAGCCGCCTAAGGTGGGACAGATGATTGGGGTGAAGTCGTAACAAGGTAGCCGTATCGGAAGGTGCGGCTGGATCACCTCCTTTCTAAGGATA
>NZ_JAMAUV010000140.1:0-232 GCF_023714155.1 Neobacillus sp. MER 74 | reverse complement strand
CTCTTCGGAGTCTAGCGGCGGACGGGTGAGTAACACGTGGGCAACCTGCCTGTAAGACTGGGATAACACCGGGAAACCGGTGCTAATACCGGATAATCCTTTTCCTCTCATGAGGGAAAGCTGAAAGACGGTTTCGGCTGTCACTTACAGATGGGCCCGCGGCGCCTTAGCTAGTTGGTGAGGTAACGGCTCACCAAGGCGACGATGCGTAGCCGACCTGAGAGGGTGATCG
>NZ_JAMAUV010000013.1:0-117941 GCF_023714155.1 Neobacillus sp. MER 74 | reverse complement strand
AAAAAGATGGCCAACTGGACATGGAAAAGTCCAGAAATTGCCTAGAAATATGCATAGGATAGGTCTAAATTTTGCTCTTACGAGCAAATTAACAAAAAAAGGCATTCGAATGAGCTCATTCGAATGCCTTTTGTCTACAATCTGAGACCTCAAAATTGAGGTCTTAGTCATTTTTATTGAGAAAGTGAATTCGATTTTGTGATAGTTGTTGATTCCGGCACGCGCAGTAGGATGGTGCCTCCGATAATGAAGAGAAGAATTAAGCTAAACACACCGCTGTTTGTATTTCCAGTAATCTGAGCCGTGAATCCAACCAGGAATGGCCCTAATATCGCTGCAAATTTATAAAAAATACTATAAAAACCAAAGAACTCATTGGCATTTTCCTTTGGAACGAGTTTGGCAAAATAGGAACGGCTTAGGGCCTGGATTCCACCTTGTGAGGATGCCACGAGCATCGCTAAGATCCAAAAATCTAATGTGGTCTTTAAGAAATAGGCATACGTACAAATAACGATATAAACAAAGATTCCCACGAGCAGCATTGTTTTGCCTTTGAATTTATCGGCAAGTTTCCCATATAAAATGGCAAACGGTGCAGCCACTACTTGTGTAGCAAATAATATTATTAATAGGTTAGTAGATGTAATGCCTAGGTCAGAACCATAGGCTGTCGACATGGTAATAATCGTATTGACGCCATCAATATAAAAGAAATAAGCAATTAAGAACAGAAACAATGGTCTATATAGTTTGATTTTTTTAAAGGTGTCAAATAGTTGTTTAAAGCCATTGGAAATCGGGTTTGGCACTGGTTCCTTATAATAAACCTGCTGGACATTTTTAAGCATTGGAATCGTGAATAATCCCCACCATAGGGCGGTTATCGCAAAGGCAGCTTGACTTGCGACAGTCACAGATAGGGGGATGATATTTTGCTGGGATAATATAATAAGTGCAATACTAATGATAAAAGGGATGGTGCTGCCGATATAACCCATTGCAAAACCTCGTGAGGATACTTGATTCATCCGATCCTCTGTCGTTACATCGACAAGAAAGGCATCATAGAAAATATTTGTCCCTCCAAAGCCAATTACGGTAACCATATAGCAAATTAATAAAAAAAGCCATTGATTACTTGGGACCACTGCAAGCAGCAAGGTAAAAACAATTCCTAATGTAAAGAAAAAGGTAAAAAGACGTTTCTTTAATCCTTTGAAGTCGCCTATACTTCCTAAAATAGGGGCACAAAGTGATATAAGCAGGGTAGCAAATGAATTAGCATAGCCCCAATAAGCTGTGGAAGTCGAAGCTGCAAGTCCTGCCTCTTTCGCCGCTGCTTTAAAATATAATGGAAATATGGCTGTGGTAATGAGGATGGAATAAGCAGAGTTTGCCCAATCATATAAAACCCAGCTCTTTTCTTGCTTTGACATCCGGCTCATAGATTTTCCCCCTTTTAAAATTTCAAAATCTCTTCAATAACCCTTCCATCTGTCTGGCCTAAATCTAATCCAAGAAGACGGGCAAATGTGGGGCCTTCATCAATGAGACGGATTGAAGGCAGGGTGCCTGATTGAATTCCTTTTCCAGCTGCCATAAAAATAGTTCCATATTCTTCTTTCTCAGGTGAATAGCCATGACAAGCTAATGTGTACTTATGATCCTTGCTGACATCCTCCTTGGTAATGGTTTTGATAAATTCCCCCTCGTAGTCTTCTAAAAAGAAATATCCTCTTTGTGCTTCAAGCATAAACGCACAAGCTCCATCTGCTCCTTTTTCTGAAGCTTGTGCACCTGTTAATGCGGATTCAATACCATTTTCTAGATTGTGAAGCAAGGAATCTACTAATTGCCTTACTTCATGTAAGGTTGTGGTATCGTGATGGTCTTTAATGTAAATATATGCAGACCCATCACAACTTTTACAATACGCCTTCCAATTAATTATTTTCCCTTTTCCGTTCGAGGTGATCAAACCTTGCTCATGGAATAAAACATTGAGGTTTATCGCTTTATTTTCATCTAAGGCACTATGGTCACCTAATGCCACCACCGTGGAATTTTCATAAATGCCACTTTCTTTTAAGGCACTAATAATCCTGCCAAGCCTGTAATTATGACGTTCGATTGCCGCCATAGCTTCCTCGGATGAGAAGCCGTGATAATGACGCTGTGTATCTAAATCGGTAAAGTGAACCATTAGTAGATTTGGTTTCTTAGTTTTAATCGTATCGACAGTTGACTCTAGGACAAAGTCATCCAATTCCGGTTGATTCAGCCCTTTACGGATATGTCCGTATTTTCGATTAAGGTCCCATTGAAAACGGGGACTGCCACTCATTAGCGAAACAAGAATTTGGTTATGCCATGGCCGGTTCGCAAAAATTTCTGGCATATTGTAGTCAATATTTGCATTTGCTGTTACGGGCCACAATAGGGCAGCCGTAGTCAAATTTGATTTTTTCGCTTCGTCATACAATGTGGTTCCTTGTATACAATCCCGGTACCAATTCCAATCAGGTGATCGTCTTCCCGGTTGTATAAGGGTATTATTAATGACCCCATGCCGCCTCGGATAATTACCCGTCACAATTGTTGCGTGACAAGGATAGGTTACCGATGGGTAAATAGATTTGACATTTTTGACCAAGGCACCATTTTTTAAAATGGATTGAAAGTGTGGGAGTTCGGTTAATAGTGGAAAATCTAAAGCTGAAAGGCAATCAAATGAAATGATAATTAAATGGTCGGTCAATCGATTCATAAAATGAAAAACCTCCGAAAAAGTCTAACAGATACTTCCATTGTACTACAGGCAGGAGGAAATGGAAGAATTCGTACGAATTTTTACAAAATTTTCGAAAAACAATAAAATCCTAACTATTTTATTGGAAGGTTTTTCTAGTATAATGATATTAGCAAAATTTGGATTTAAAGGAGGTTGGGAGATGGCAAGTTTTCGAAGTTTTTTCTTTGAGAAGGGAATTAAACTTTCGGTCGAACGAGCGTTAAGGAAGGGTATTTCAGAAAGGGGAATGCATGAAAAAAGGCAAATGCTGGACACGGTTGCTAGAAAGCTAGCTAAACTGCCTAAAGACTGTAAGGTTCAGAAATTGGAAATTGAAGGATTGTACGCTGAATGGCTTTCCTCCGAAAACAGTTCGGAAGAAAAAGTAATCCTTTATTTACATGGTGGAGGATATGCATTTTGCTCAGCTAATACCCATCGACCACTTGCAGCTAGTATCGGGAAGGCAGCTGGTATGAAGGTTCTTTTTCCAGAATATCGTCTCGCACCGGAACATCCTTTTCCTGCTGCCATTGAAGATGCCGTCATTGTGTATCGCTGGCTCTTGCGTCAAGGGTATGATCCAGCCAATATTATTTTTGCAGGTGATTCAGCAGGCGGGGGCTTAAGTGTAGCAGCCACCTTAGTCTTAAGAGATCAGAATGAGCCGCTGCCACGGGCAATAGTTTGTTTATCACCATGGGTCGACTTAACCAGCAGCGGGGAAAGTTATCGGAAAAATAAAGTGGTGGATCCTTATCTAACGATTCAAGGTGTTAAAGATGCCGCCCTAATGTATTCAGGGCATAAGACTCCCCTCGATCATCCGCTTATTTCACCTGTCTTTGCAGACCTTACTGGTTTCCCGCCCTTACTTATCCAAGCAGGGAATCATGAAATTTTGCAAAGTGACGCGGAGCTGCTGGCAAAAAAAGCACGACAGGCAGGCGTAGAGGTCACCTTTAAAATATGGGACAAAATGTGGCATGTTTGGCAGATTAGTGGTGGTCGATTACCAGAGGCGAAGAAAGCTTTAGGTGAAATAGGAGACTTTATAAAAAAAGTATTCTATTCATAAAAAACAGTACTCCTGCACCGTAATTGCAGGAGTTTTTCACGTGTTGATCATTCAATATTTACACCATGAACTTTATGAACAAAATGGTAATTAAGTTTTTAATGCATTTTAAATGAATAATCTATGAAATCTTAAAAATTTTTGTAAAATTAAGAAAATGTTTACAAAGGGGGAAATGAAATGTTTTCGTTGAAAAGAATTTCAGCAGTTATGTGTGCAGGAGCTTTGGCACTAAGTTTGGGGGCTTGCAGCAGTAAAGAAACTGCGAGCTCAGGGAAAAAAGAGGCAGGAACTGGTTATCCAACTAAAGCGATTAGTGTTGTCGCACCTTCTGGAGCAGGTGGAGGCTGGGATTTAACCGCTCGATCGTTCACAAAAGTGCTAAGCGAAACAAAGCTAGTAAAACAACCATTAACTGTTGAGAACAAGCCTGGCGGCGGTGGAGCTGTATTTATGGCGGAATATTCCACCCAGCAGGCAGAAAATAACGACATGTTGTTTGTTAATTCACCGCCAATTATTATCAACAATTTAAAGAAAGAAGGAAACAGCCCTTACGGTTATAAGAATACCACTCCATTAGCACAGCTTACCAAAGACTATGGCGCGATTGTAGTCAAAACTGAATCAAAATTTAAAGATTTAACATCAGTTTTGGAAGAGGTTAAAAAGGATCCAGCAAAGTTGACTTTTGCAGGAGGATCCGCACCGGGCTCAATGGACCATTTAGTTTCGATTCTACCAGCCTATAAATACGGGGTGGACCCAACTAAAATTAAATATGTTTCCTATGATGGCGGTGGAGAGGCCATTACAGCATTACTTGGTGGAAACGCGGATGTCATTGGGACAGATGCCTCTAGTGTGAAAGAATTCCTTAAAGCTGGTAAAGTTCGCGTGCTTGCAATTACTTCATCTGAACGTTTAGCTGGCGATTTTAAAGATGTTCCAACTGCGAAGGAACAAGGTGTTGATGCAGAATTTACGATTTGGCGTGGAGTTTTTGGACCTGAAAAAATGTCAGCGGAAGCAAAATCATATTGGGAAAAAACAATTGATAAATTAGTCCAATCACCTGAATGGAAGAAGGAAGTTGAGACACAAGGCTGGGAATTAGAATATAAAAACGGTGCAGATTTTAAAAAGTTCTTAGAAGATCAAGAAACACAAGTTCAACAATTATTAGAAGCATTAGGAATGCAGAAGTAATTAAAGAGGGAAGGATGACTTTCTCCTTCCCTTTCATTTTTTAATGTAAACGGATTGGAGGGATTTAAATGGACATTAAATTTGATCGTATAGCTGCTATATTGTTTCTAACTGTAGGAAGCTTATTTATTATCGGAAGCAGGAATATTGCCAGCTCCTCATATGGGAGTGTAGTTGGTCCGGATATCTTTCCATTTTTTCTCGGGGGTCTGTTAGTGATCTTAAGTATTCGGTTATTTTATGAAACCTTTAGTGGAAAAAAGCAGGAGAAGGAAAAAGAAAAATTGCAGTACAAGCCTTTTATCATCATTTTTATCGCCACTCTCGTTTATATTTTGACGCTAGAATCCGTGGGCTATGTGATCACAACCTTCCTATTTCTTTTTGTCTGCTTTCAAACAATGGAACGAGGAAAATGGCTTACCTCACTATTCATTTCTGGAGGTTTCTCTGCCTTGGTTTATTTCATTTTTGTCGAAGTCCTAAAAGGAACACTTCCAGGGTGGCCCATTTGGTTTAATTGATTAGATCATGGTGTCAGGCACCATATTATTTAGGATGAAAGGAGGAGATAGAATGAATACTCTGGATTATTTGTTGCATGGATTTGGTTCTGCACTTATTTGGTATAATTTGATTTTTGCTTTTGTTGGGGTATTAATTGGGACAGCTGTCGGGGTGTTACCGGGGATTGGCCCGATGAGCGGTGTTGCCTTACTTATTCCTGTTACTGCTTCCATTACAGGAGGTCTTCCTCCTGAGCAAGCGGCCACGAGCGCTATTATTCTCCTTGCTGGTGTATACTACGGGGCTATGTATGGGGGATCGACTACTTCTATTCTATTAAATACTCCTGGAGAGTCATCGTCCGTGGTGACCACATTAGATGGTTACCAAATGGCTAAGAAAGGACGGGCAGGGAGTGCCTTGTCAATTGCCGCGATTGGGTCGTTTGTGGCGGGTATCGTGACATTAATTGCCCTAATTGTTTTGGCGAAACCATTGTCAAATCTAGCCCTTAAATTCGGACCCGCTGAATATTTCTCGCTTATGCTCTTAGGCCTTGGGGCTGTTAGTGGGTTGGCAGGTAAGTCCGTTACGAAAGCATTGATTATGACGGTATGTGGCTTGCTGCTTGCTACGATCGGAATTGACAATGTTTCAGGGATTGGTCGGTTTACCTTTAATATCCCTTGGTTATATCAAGGCATTGAATTCTTAACGATTGCGGTAGGCTTGTTTGCCCTAGGAGAGGTATTCAAAACGATCTTGGAAAAAGAAGAAGAAGATACACAAATGGCAAAGATTAATAATTTAATCCCTTCTAAAGAAGAGTTGAAAGAATCGGCCGCACCAATCGCTAGAGGTTCCATCTTAGGTTTCTTTATCGGGATTTTACCCGGAGCGGGAGCGACCCTAGCATCCTTTTTTTCGTACATTTTAGAAAAGAAGATAGCTAAAGACCCATCTAAATTTGGAACGGGGGCCATTGCTGGTGTGGCAGCGCCGGAATCGGCAAACAATGCGGCCTCAGGCGGAGCAATGATTCCATTATTAACCTTAGGAATTCCAGGATCGGGTACAACCGCCATCCTGATGGGGGCACTGATGATGTATAATGTTCAGCCAGGTCCGTTATTATTTGAAGATCATCCCCAAGTTGCGTGGGGGTTGATTGCTAGTATGTTTATTGGAAATATCATGTTGCTCATTCTTAACCTGCCGCTCGTAAAGGTGTTTGCAAAAATTATTCAGACTCCAAAGCGGTATTTAATTCCTCTTATTATTGCAATCTCTATTTTCGGCGTTTATGCGGTACAAGTCTCTGTTTATGACCTGTTACTATTATTAGGCTGCGGTGTCATTGGCTATTTCTTAAATAAACATGATTACCCGATTGCCCCATTAGTGTTAGGACTTGTTTTAGGGCCAATGGTTGAGAATAATCTGCGTCGGGCTTTAACGATTTTCAATGGAGATTTTGGACCATTTTTCACTCGTCCGATTTCATTAGGATTCCTAATTATGACGGTTCTTTGGTTGGTGATCCCGGTATTAATGAAGATGAGAGGAAAAAATGTGGTCATAAATGAAGAAGGATGACATTCTAAAAGTTCTGATTATTGCAAAAAACTCCTTTTTTTAAGGAGTTTTTTTCTATATGATAGAAGTAGAGGTGCATGTATGCGATTACATACGAAATTAATGCTAGGAATTTTTATAGTAATTATCTTCATCGGCGGGATTTTCGAACTAACCTTTAAAAATATTATGGAATCCAATCTTAAGCATGAAAAAGGAACGAAGGCTTTATCTGTGGCTCAGTCCATTTCAAATATGCCTGAGATACAAAAAGCTTTTTCTAATAAAAACCCTTCTGCCATTATTCAACCAATCGCTGAAAAAATTCGCAAACAGGTTGGTGCGGAATTTATAGTTATCGGTAATCGCCAGGAAATTCGCTATTCTCATCCCGATCCTAACCGTTTAGGGAAAAAAATGGTAGGTGGAGATAATCAGCGAGTCTTTAAAGGAGAATCGGTTATCTCTGAATCAATCGGAACTCTCGGTCCTTCTCTAAGAGGGAAAGCGCCTATTTTTAGTGAGGGCAAAGTAATTGGTGTTGTTTCAGTAGGCTATCTTCAAACAGATATTGAAAAAGAAGTAGGAAAGATACGAAGGAAAATTTTTATCACCACCATGATTATTTTACTAGGAGGATTACTAGCTGCATTATTAATCTCGTTAAATATAAAAAGAGCTATTTTTGGACTTGAACCGAAAGAAATCGCCTGGATGTACCAGGAAAAACATGCCAT
The DNA here is from genome assembly GCF_023714155.1 of Neobacillus sp. MER 74. NCBI lineage: Bacteria > Bacillati > Bacillota > Bacilli > Caryophanales > Bacillaceae > Neobacillus > Neobacillus sp. MER 74. Next base: position 110,041 of record NZ_JAMAUV010000013.1, on the reverse strand, counting down.
ATTAGAATCCATCCATGAGGGGATTATCGCCATCGATACGAATGGACGAATAACCGTCGTCAATGAAACTGCACATAAAATTCTCAATGTTCCATTAAACGTTCTCCTCCGTGGAAAGAAGATTGATGATGTTATTGAAAATACTCATCTATATGAAGTAGTTCGGACAGGGTTGGCAGAGTATGATCGGGAATTTACGATTTGGGGTGAGATATTTTTGGTGAATCGTATCCCTATTTTTAATAAAAAAGATGAGGTAATTGGAGCTGTTGCCAGCTTCAGAAACAAGTCAGAGTTATCTAATTTGATTCAGGAATTGTCTCATGTTAAAGCATATGCTGAAGGCCTGCGGGCTCAGACACATGAGTATTCCAACCGGCTCTATACACTGCTAGGTTTGATCCAGCTTGGTTCCTATAAGGAGGCGATTGATTTCATTTCAAGGGAAGTGGATGTCACACAAGGATTTATTAGCTTCTTAATGAGGGAAATTCCTGATCCGATTATTGCTGGATTTATTTTAGGAAAGGTTAGTTTAGCCAGTGAATTGAAGATTCATCTTACAATCGATCGTGACAGCAGTTTTAGAGATTTGCCTGATGAAATTAACAGGGATACGTTAGTGACGATTATCGGTAACCTTGTTAATAATGCTTTTGATGCTGTGAGAGAAAATGGGAAGGTAGAAAAAAGAGTTTCTCTGTTTTTAACCGACTTAGGAAAAGACCTGATCATCGAAATTGAAGATAACGGGAAAGGCATAAACAACAGCATTGGTGAAAAAATTTTCCAAAATGGCTTTTCTACGAAAAACCGTCAAAGCAATTCCGGAATCGGGTTAAGCCTTGTAAAAGAAGCGATTGCAGGTTTAGGGGGATATATAACTTTTTCCTCGCATGAAGGCGAAGGGACGATTTTCACAGTTGTGATTCCAAAACACAGGGGGTGTTTAAATGAATCTGAAACCCAATATAGAAGTGTTAATAGTTGAGGATGATTTACGGATTGCAGAAATTCAAAAACGGTTTATCGAGCAGATTCCAGGATTCCAAACAGTAGGAATTGCGGCAAGCTATTTAGAGGCAAAGACGTATATTGATTTATTACAGCCAGACTTACTTTTGTTAGATGTCTATTTTCCGGATATGAATGGAATTGATTTGCTTAAAGAAACAAAGCAGCAAAGGAAGCAAATGGACGTGATCATGATCACCGCCACAAAAGAGATTCATAAAGTTCAAGAGGCAATTAGTATTGGTGTTTTTGATTATATTATTAAACCTGTGGTGTTTGAGAGGTTTAAACAATCGTTGCTGAGGTATCAAGAATATTATACAAAGCTAGCAGAATTGAAGAATGAAAATCTCCATGTCACACAGCAACAGGTGGACAAGCTGCTGCGAAAAGAAATAGAGGGAACCAAAAGCGACAAACCTTATCTGCCTAAGGGAATTGATCCACTGACGCTGGAAAAGGTACTCGAGGTCCTATCTAAGGTTGCTGATGGCTTAACGGCCGAGATAGTTGCTAAAGAAATAGGTGTAAGTAGAACGACGGCTAGAAGGTATCTTGAGCATCTCATGTCAGAGGAAAAAATTGATGCGGATTTAGCTTACGGAACGGTCGGGCGCCCAGAACGTGTTTATTTGGTTAAGGGGGCAATCAAACAGAATAACCACATCTAAAGAAGAAGGCTCAAATGGAGTCTTCTTCTTTTTACAGCAGAGTATTGGAAATTTTCTAGGGTAAAATCGAGAGTAGCCCTAAATTGTTTTTACTTAAATAAGTTTCCCTTTTGGGTATGATACAAGTGCGTTTCTTTAAAGAAAAATTTGTGGTAAACTAGACTATCTTTGAAAAAGAATTATAAGGTGTTTGATTATAAATGGAAATTAAACAGTTGCAATTTTTTATTGAAATTACGCGTACTGGTAGTTTTACCAGTGCAGCAGAAAATCTTTTCATTACCCAGCCTGCCCTCAGCCGAACTATCAAATCATTGGAAGACGAACTTGGTACAAAGCTTTTTGTTCGAACTAGGAAAAAGTTGATCTTAACTGATGCAGGACGTGTCCTAAAAAAACATGCATTAAAAATTGAAGAACAGCTGCAGCAATTGGATGAGGAAATGGATAAGATGTTAATGCCAAAAAAAGGACATATCCGTATCGGGCTCCCTACAGTAACCAATTCTACTTTTTTCTCAAAACTTCTTGCTTCTTTTCATCAAGAATATCCAGAAGTTACGTTCCAATTGGAAGAGGACGGATCAAAGACAATTGAACAGAAGATTGTCAATGGCCTACTGGATTTTGGTATTGTCTTTCTCCCTGACAAAAATGAAAGTATTGACTATTATACGTTTATTAATGAGAAACTAAAACTGGTTATACCCGCCTCCCACCGTTTTATCGGCAAACAGGAAGTGTCATTGCAAGAGCTGAAAGAAGAAAATTTTATTATGTTTAACCGAGATTTTGAATTAAGGAGTCTGGTTATTGCTGCATGCAAAGGAATTGGTTTTCAACCGACCATTATTTCGGAAACATCACAATTAGATTTTATCCAAGAAATGGTTGCTTCTAATTTGGGTATCACCTTGCTGCCTGAGAGTATATGTAAGGATTTAACACATGATATTCAAACAATCTCAATAACCAACCCGACAATCCGATGGAGTTTAGCCTTGATCTGGAAAACGAATGGATACATGTCACAGGTTGAGAAAGAATTTATCCGGTTTGCAAAAGTGAAGCTGTCGGAAGCATCCTTACCGTGATTCATAATCTATTGTAGAAGATTTCAGCAATGGATTTTAATACCGTGTCTACAAACAAAATGAGGCTTGGAGGGTAATTTCCTCACAGCCTCGTTTTATTAATGAATCACAGTTGGACCGGCTAGTTCCCTTGGCGGGTTTCCTAATGCTAACTTGCTGATATTAGCATAACTCAATTGTTCATACTCTTTTAGCAACTGTTTTAGTTCAGAAAATTTTTGGTCCTTTTTTAACTCTTCGATTTCCTTTTGATAGACGGACAAAACATATTCATCTTGTCCTACCGGCTTAAATTCGCTTGGGTCTTCATCCATGAGTAATGCTCCCATATATTGGTATCCAAAATTAAGTTTACGAGTTAGTTCAATGATATTTAAGAACATATGATAAATTGATGGTTTTGTTTCACCTAAGTGTTCAATGGCCATTTTTGCGTCAATCAAATCTTCATAATTTGCTGAGACTAACATGTTTCAACCCCCTAAGTACATGCTTTTTTCGGTGAGAGTCTGGATACGAGTTCTTTATTTTGCTCCCTTTTGAGTTTGCGGATTTTTTCGCGTTCTTTTCCGGTTTCGTAAAGAAATTTTTCTTCGTCTGTCTCTGGAATAACTTTTGGCACTTCCAATGGTCTTTTATTTTCATCTAGAGGGACGAAAGTAAAGAAAGCTGTAGCGGCAATTTTACGTTCCCCTGTTTCGAGATCTTCAGCAATTATTTTACAGAAAATCTCCATCGACCTTTTACCTGTATAGCAAACAAATGATTCGATACCGACCGAATCGCTTTGCTGAATGGGGTGAAGAAAATTAACGGAGTCTGTCGATGCCGTAACACATTGCTTTACTCGTGAATGCCGGCGAGCCGAAAGTGTCGCACATGCATCCATCTTCTTCATAAGAACCCCGCCAAATAATGTATCATAATTATTCAAATCATTAAGTAACACCTGATCGGTATGAATTACACGCGTTTCACTAATTTTTTTCGCTTCCATTTTATCACCCTATATTGAGCAATTTCTTCATATTTCCCTTCCGCTTTTCTTAGTGTTGGGAGATGTTATCTCAATTAAACCAGTTAGATATTTCCTGAAATAATGAACAAATGAGGATCAGTTAATTTGTTATTTTGTACACCTCATATTGGAATGGTTTACTTGTCTTTTAATGTTCCTGCCAAAAACGCTTCCATACAGTTTTGTTATGAATTCCATATATTATTGGCATTGTACCTTTCTACTGTGGTTATATTATAATCACCTATGTGATGTATGAGAAGCGAACGCTTCAAAAACATTATATTTATATAGGGAGAAATTAAATGGAAGCAAAAAAAATTAAAAACACACGTGTTGTTCAAACCGATCAAGTGCTCATTAACGATTTGAACAATTATTCTACATTATTTGGTGGAGTTCTAATGAAGAAGATGGATGCTTGCGCGACGCTTTCCGCCCGTAGGCATTCACGGGTAAAGGAATGTGTTACTGCATCGACAGACTCTGTTAATTTCATAGAACCAATCCGACGAAGTGATTCAGTTTGTATCGAGTCATTTGTCAGCTATACAGGTACAAAATCAATGGAAATTTTCTGTAAAGTGATTGCAGAGAATCTTGAAACCGGGGAGCGAAGAATTGCTGCTACTGCATTTTTTACTTTTGTCCCTCTAGATGAAAATAAAAGACCGTTGGAAGTGCCAAAAGTAATTCCAGAAACAGACGAAGAAAAATATCTTTACGAAACGGGAAAAGAGCGCGAAGAAATCCGTAAGTTAAAAAGAACACAAAATAAAGAACTTGTGGCCAGACTTACACTAGATAAACCATGGGATTAATAGTGAAACAAAGGGGAAGATAGTATGATAACACAATCAAATTACACTGAATTGAAAAATGCACAACTTGCTATCGAAAACTTACATGCAACAAAACCTTCTATTTATAAAAAATTTATCAATATCGTAAAACTAACACGTCAATTGCATTGTGGATATCAGTATATGGGAACAGTCATTATGGATGAAAACACAAGTGATTTCTACCCTAAGTCCCAGGATGACTACGTAATGTCCATCTACCATCGTGAAATTGAAAAATTAAAAACAGACGAAAAATTCTCTGAATTAAAACAGGTTCTAAAAAAGTATAAACAAGTATCCTATGTCAACATTAGCAAGTTGGCATTAGGCGAAAATCCAAAAGAATTAGTTGGTCCAATTTTGATCCATTAATAGTTCGAAGGAAACAAATGGGGCACTTATATTTTTCAGTCTTTCATTGATATCTTATATTAATAACCTAAAACATATTAGTTGGGTGAATCGAAAATTTAGTTCGATTCACCCAATTTGCTTTTAACACTCCATTGCCAGTGGGATATTTACGGAAAACCGCAAATGTGGAGATTCTTCAATAATTTTGTGGTTATTATAGAGTAAGATGAGTTTTTTTAAAATAAAAAGTACCGGACCGAATATAAAATAAGGTCAACCAGTAATATTTTCTTATCTGGCTGACCTTATAATTCCAACGGGTGCGTTAGTCGAACTACCAGAACACATATTTTAATTATACAAAAGTGAATATTTCTCCCTTATGTGATACAATTCCAAAGAATAAAATTACGTGCTAATATGGAGGAGCCTGTCACCATGGGATTATTATGCCTATTTGGTAACAAGCTCCTTTTGTGTTTTCATGACAAATGAATAATTTTTTACTCATGTTTAATTGAATTTTTATATACGATCTAACAAGCTATGTCTAAAAACACATATTCTCTGTGATTTTTAAAATATATAAATATAAGGGGTAAGCTTTATGAATACAAGTGAAGAAAAAAAGAAAATAAATCATAAAAAATTATCTGTAAGAAATGTTGTCAAAAGGTCTTTTTTTATTACAATAGGTGCTAGTATTATGGCTTACGGGTTAGAAGCTGTTTTAATTCCGAATAATATAATTGACGGTGGAGTGACGGGCTTATCTATGATTTTAAGTCACGTTACTTCAATCAGCCTTAGTATATTTTTAGTCATTTTAAACTTACCTTTCTTCTTCTTAGGTTATAAGCAAATCGGTAAAACATTTGCTTTTAGTATGCTCTATGGAATCATAGCTCTTTCTGTGATTACTTCATTCATGCATCATATAGACCCAATGGTACATGATCAGCTTCTGTCAGTTGTTTTTGGCGGTGTCATATGTGGAATTGGGGTAGGTTTAGCAATCAGAAATGGAGGAGTTTTAGATGGTACTGAAACATTATCTATTTTAATTGAAAAAAGGGTGCCATTTTCAGTCGGGGAGATCATCATGGCTGTGAATGTGATTATCTTCTCATTGGCTGCCTTTGTATTTTCTATAGAAAATGCTTTGTTTTCAATGCTTACCTATTTTATTGCGTTTAAAACCATTGATATCGTGGTAAAAGGATTAGGTGATATGAAATGCAAATATATCATTAGTGATAACACCGATGAGATAGCAGATGCCATTACAGAACGATTAGGGCGTGGCGTCACTTTTCTCCATGGAGAAGGTTCTTTCAGCGGTGAAGATAAACGTGTTATTCTATGTGCTTTTACAAGGCTAGAGGATACAAAGCTAAAAGATATTATTAAGGAGATAGATCCTGAAGCATTTACCATTACTTCAGATGTTTCTGCAGTTTATGGTGGTCGGTTTAAGAAAAAGGACATTCATTAATCCGTAATCGAATAGGTAGTGGATATAAAAATTAAATAGCTGCTGCTAAAGCTCAATTTTTAACGGGTATATTATAAAATTTAAGATAATCAAACTAGACAAAAGAAAGCTAGACAAAACACATTATTAAAAAATGTCTTATCTAGCTTTTTTATAATCTTATTTATTATTCTTAATCGTCGTTACGAGGGCGAATTAAGCGATTGTTTTCATACTGTTCCAAAATATGAGCGATCCAGCCTGACGTGTGGCTCATCGCAAAAATAGGTGTGAAAAGGTTTTGTTTTATCCCTAAGCAGTGATAAACCGACCTCAGAATAGAAATCAACGTTTGGCCTTTACGCTAGCTTTTTCATCTGGTAGATTACAAGTTTACCGAAAACAAGATAAAAAATATTTTTATATTATAAAATTCTATACAACCAGTAAACTTTCACGAATACCTAAACGAGACGTATCCCTTGCAATCATGATTTCTTCATTAGTCGGAATGACCATCACTTTGACCGGTGAATGCTGATAACTAATGAACGTTTCTCTGCCGCTTACTCTATTAAGGCTAGGATCCCAATACACGCCCATAAATTCTAGACCTTCCAAAACACGAGCGCGGATAAGGTCACTGTTTTCTCCAATACCAGCAGTAAAGATAATCGCATCAAGACCTTTCATCCTTACCGCGTACATCCCGATATATTCCTGAATTCTTTTTGCAAACACTTGCAGCGCAAGCTCTGCCCGTTTGTGTCCCTTCTCTGCTGCCTCCTGAATATCTCGGAGATCACTTGAATAACCAGATATCCCCAGCAAGCCACTTTCCTTATTTAATATGCTCACCACTTTCTCAGCGCTCTGACCTGTTTTCTCCATGATATAGGTGATCAGTGCTGGATCAATATTACCTGAACGTGTTCCCATGGTCACCCCTGCCAACGGCGTAAATCCCATCGACGTGTCAATTGATTTACCTCCATCTATCGCTGTAAGGCTTGCTCCATTTCCGAGATGGCAGGAAATTAGACGAAGCTCTCTTATTGGACGTTTTAACAACTCTGCGGAACGTTGTGATACATATTGATGGCTTGTCCCGTGGAATCCATATTTACGAATGCCATATTGTTGATAATACTCGTATGGCAAACTGTAAAGAAAAGATTGTTCTGGCATCGTTTGATGAAAAGCAGTATCAAATACTGCTACTGAAGGTACATCAGGCAATATTTCACGAAACGCATTTATCACGATAAGGTTGGCAGGATTGTGAAGCGGCGCGAGCTCCGATACATCCTCAATTTCTCTTAATATATCATCGTTGATCAGTACCGATTCACTAAATTTTTCGCCCCCATGAACAACTCGATGACCAATCCCATCGATCTCATCAAGCGATGAAATAATTTCTAAATTGATCAGCTTATGCAATAGGATTTTAACTGCCTCCAGATGGTCATTGATCGTTTGAACTAATTTCATTTTCTTGTTGTGGACTTCAATAGTAAACATTGAATCTTTTAAACCGATCCGATCCACCATACCTTTTGTTATTATAAATTCTTCTGGCATGTGCAATAGTTGATATTTCAATGAGGAACTTCCAGCATTAACTACAAGAATTTTGGACATTCAATTCATCTCCTTTAGTTGAATTTATTAAATGTACTAACCTTTCTCTAAGGAAAAATCTCTATAGTTTTGTTAAATCAAGCGCTTTCAAAACAAGTAAGTGTTTTTCCTTTATCTACTCTTCTCCTTACTTAAACAATTTTGGCACTTCGTCATGGACGATTCATGTTCATCTTCTATAATGGAACCACAATAGATGCAAACACTTGGCGGAAATAGTTTTTGATAGTTTTTATGATTAGAAGCTTTCAGTTCCTTCATTTCTTGTTCGCTCATAATAAGTCTTCCTCATCTTTTTTATTGTTACTGTTACTTCAAAAGATACTTTTCTATTTGCAGTAAACTATCCAAAATCACTAAGGGTTCAACTTAAATCGAACTAGAAATCTTTTGATATGACTTGATCCTAATCAATATCCGCCTTTCTGAACTATTGTCTTATAACAGACTGATTATTTGAGATTATTTTACAGTATATTTGTTACACTTGTCTGAATTTTTGGATATAACATTCTATTTGAGGATGAAAGAGAATAATAGATGGATAAAACAGAATTTTTATGAATAATTAATTTAAAAATCAAATAATTTAAATGATTGACATAATATCCCGATAGGTGTAAATTACATATATAGAAGAATTAAGGAGAAAATCCAAATGCAAAAGATAGCGCCAATAAAACCATTCAACCATCAAAGAGTTTTGTTCTGCCTTTATATTATTAATTCTTAGTAGAATGTCACTTCATGGATACGAGCTATTTCAAAAGCTTGAAACATTTGGGTTTCATCCGATTGATCAAGGAAGCTTATATCGGCTCCTTCGTCAACTTGAAAAGGAAAACCTTTTTTCATCTGAATGAGATACTAGGGGAAATGGTCCGGCAAAGAGGTGTTATAAAATTACAGAGGTAGGAGTTACATACTTAAAGGGATATGCAAATCAATTAGAAACCTACCAATCAATGTTAGATCAATTCCTCAAAACGTATTCTAATTTACTAAAGCTCTTTATCCCTTCATTTAAAAGGAAGGATCTAATAGAGAAAGGCACCAGTGACAAGAGGAGGAATGAAAATGAGTACAACGTCAAAAAAAAGTGAGCAAGTAAAAAAAGCTGTAGTTAAGGAAGAAGGTTATCAAGTCATGCCATTTGTAGACACAATATGGAATCAATTCGCGCTATCGTTAGATTGGGCAAAGAAACTACAAGAAAGTGGAGAAGAAGTTTATCTAAAGACTGTAAAAGAAACGATTAAGTTTAATAAAGACTTTAGAAATTCTTTTTTAAATCTTTATCAAGAATCAAAAAGGACCAACAGTGAAATCGTTGATAGTGTAAGCGCCCTTTATGAAAAAAATGATGCCTTACAGATTGATTTTCCAGAGCTTACAGACCAATTTCGAGATGTAACTGATCGTGTAGAGAATCTAGCATTAACCCCAATTAAATTATCTTTCGATCTAATGGATCGATTTGATAATAACCTTGTGGAAAATAGTGAGAATTATGTACTCTTTGTAAGAGAGCGTCGTAACGACTTGCTAAAAGTTACAAGTAATTATGTAGAAATTGTAAAAAATAACCATAAAAACATCTATTCCATGATCGAGAAAAGTGTAAAAGTGCATGTAAATAATTAATAATGATAAATCATTAAGATTCATACCTTAAAAATAGTAAAGAGACAATCGTTCGGGCGATTGTCTCTTTTTTAAATTCAAAATCTATTTTTTAAAAGTATTTATTTACGTCGCATTGCAGAACATTTTTTTTGCGTTTATACAGAATATAGGTGTTGTTTTTCGAAGAATTGCAGCAGGAAATGAATTTTTTGTCATATTTTGCTTATAAAAAATGTCCAGTAGGACAATAATGAATGAGGTCTTATTACAACAAGAAAGAGGATTGAAATGAAGATTTGGTTTAACAGATGGTTTACAACGGTTTCCCATTTCATCGACATGATTCGGGATAACGAAGAAAAGCGAAAATTTATTATTTATGGCACCAGTCCGAACAAGGATGCCCTGTATTTACAATATTGTGATTATGCCTTCGTCGAGCCGGATATATCTGGGGAAGAATATATTGATTTTTGTCTTGATTTTTGTCAACGGCACGAGATTGATATTTTTATCCCGCGGAAGGAAAATGTCCTCATCTCCCACCGACTGAGTCAATTTGAGAAGTTGGGAGTGAAGGTGTTAGTTTGCCCAGATGCTAGTCTCATGGAGAGCATGGATAATAAAGCTGAGACATATCAAATGTTTACACGTGGACCGGCAAACTCGTTGATCCCTGATTATCACGTCGTTAATAATCTTGAAGCGTTTAAAATAGCGTATGAACAATTAAAGGAAAAAGGCCATACTGTGTGTTTTAAACCAGTGATTGGTGAAGGTGCGAACGGATTTCGTGTCATTAAAGACCAGATTGATTCGATTACCCAGCTTTTCAATCATGGAACGAGCTACCGTATTCCTTACCACTATGCCTGCGAAATTTTAGGTCAGCAAGAAACATTCCCTGACTTAATGGTGTTGGAATTTTTAGAAGGCAGAGAATATAGTATCGATTGCCTATCCTCCCAAGATAAATTGTATGCCGCCATACCTCGAATGAAGGGGGATGGAAGGATAAGGGAGATTGTGGAGCAGACTGAACTTATAAAATTGGCTCACGATTTTCACCAAGAATTTAAGGTGCCATATGTATTTAATATTCAAGTCAAATACAACAACAATGGTGAACCCAAGCTGTTGGAAGTCAATCCGCGTATGAGCGGCGGCATGCACTTTAGCTGCTTATCGGGGATCAACATCCCGTATTTGGCTGTTAAAATCTTGCTAGGTGAAGATGTAAATTTGATTAAACCGAGGTTTGGCATTCGGGCAAGTCATATTGAAAAAGAAATGATTTTGAAATACGGAGAAATTAGTTAAAAAAAAGAGCAGGTTTCGTAAGTGAACCCGCTCTTTCAACTATTTATAGAACACTTTATCAATGTTGTATTTAGCATGTAACGTATTGATGAGGTAAGTTTCGTAAATTTCTCTTTCCATTGGATCTTCCACAACGCATACTGCAATTTTATAAACTTCATCACGGTGCAATTTGATCGGTGAGACAGAATCTTCGAAATGTCTTTTTACGCGGGGGCGTAATTTCCTAGCTTTGCCGACAAACAGTAATTCATCATTTGCGTTTGAAAAAAGGATAATCCCGCCTTTGTCTCTTGGAATTTTATTATAATCTGTAAAACCATAAACGCTGCTAAGCGGCGCCTCTACTTTTTCACCAACTTGATTTTTTTTCGTAATCACTATATCAGGATTAGGGATTTCAATTTTAATCATTTAGAAAATCTCTCCTTGCCTTACTTAAAATAAACGGGTTTCCCGTTTTGCTAGCAGTTCATTATAGCATAAACAATTAATAATAGTTATCTTAACCATTTTTTGATGCTCAAAACCAGTGAATCTTGTATTTATTAAGAAGAAGGTCATTAAAAAGTAGAAAAATATTCCTTGTTTTTGTAAACTTAAAGTGAAACATTGATAATATTAAGATTGAAAGGGTGTTTGTATGGCTATTTCCTTATCTAAAGGTCAAAAAATTGATTTAACAAAAACAAATCCTGGTTTATCGAAGGTCATTGTTGGTCTTGGCTGGGATACCAATCGTTATGATGGCGGAAATGATTTTGATTTAGATGCAAGTATCTTCTTGTTAGCATCTAACGGAAAAGTTACGTCTGAAAAGGATTTCGTTTTCTACAATCAACTTGAAGGTGGAAATGGATCTGTAGTACATACCGGTGATAACCGCACAGGAGAAGGGGATGGGGATGATGAGCAAGTAAAAGTGAATCTTAGCGCGGTCCCTGCTCAGATTGAAAAAATTTCCTTTGTTATTACCATTCATGATGCAGAAGTTCGTGGTCAGAATTTTGGTCAGGTATCTAATGCATTCTGCCGCATCGTTAACGAAGAAACGAACCAAGAACTCATTCGCTATGATTTAGGAGAAGATTTTTCGATTGAGACTGCTATCATCGTTGGCGAACTGTACCGTCACAATGGTGAGTGGAAATTCTCAGCCGTAGGTTCAGGCTACCAAGGCGGCCTAGCCCGTATCGCAACAGACTTCGGCCTAAACGTAGGCTAAAAAATATATATAAAGGACAAAAACTGTAGAGTAACTGTTTTTGTCCTTTTTTTGTTTATTAGAAGTGTCTCAATTATTTATTTGTAGAGACGAGGTATTTGCGTTATGGTAGAAATAAAATAACATATTTGATTTGAGGCTGGTGCTATTACCAATGAAATTTTTGCTGAAAACACAGATTCTTGCTATTATTATTGCGATTTTTTGGATTGTGTATCTTAATGTAGTGGCTATTTTTGATCGGCCTAGTCCGATCCTCCAATATTTGAATTGGTTCGTTTATGGATTTGCTATACTGTTTGCCATCATTTATTTACTATTGACGAAATACATAACTGGTCACAAATGGCTGGCGATTCCTTTGGTGATTCTACCCTATCTGATGATATACAAACCGATACTGGAACAGATCCTACTAAGTCTAGTAAATAAAAGCTATGGTATGACAATCAACTTTTTGTCTTTATCAACTGGCTCCACGCATTTAATGGCGATCTTAATTGGATTAATGTTCGGTGTTATCATTTCTAATCGATATAATAGGGAGCAGCAACACTAATAAGCATTATTTACAAAAATGCCGCGAAAAAGGCTTAACTAATCAAAAGTATACAAATGAAAGAAGGACAAAAGATGGAAGGAAAGTGGCTGATTGCCGATCGCGATTTGAACGAACGTGAAGGATTAAAATGGTTATTGAAAACCTCTTCCATCCCCGTTACCACTATTTTGTCAGCTTCTCATTATCAGGAATTCGTCGTATGGTTTGAACAGGAGAAGCCTGATGTTGTCTTAATAGAACTTGATATGATCACGAAGGATGATTGGTCCACCTTTCGTGACCTGATGCAGATTTATGACCCCATTTTACTATTAACATCGGCAGAAGGAACCTTTGAAAAGGCGCGACTGGCCATCGATATGCAAGCGTTAGATTTAATGATTAAACCTTTTTCGGCAACCAAGGTGAAAAGCGCCTTTCAAAAAGCCGCACGTAAGCTTAGGTCCAAAAGTCAGGCGGATGGAATTCACCATGCAAATTCCTATAAAGATATATCATATGAAGCCTTATTACTATCGCAAGACCCAGGAGCAGAAATATACCATGTAGCTGCTTTTCAAACGGAAAGTATCACTGCCAACCGGACTTTGCATTCGTTCTTAGCAGAATATCCATTCAAGGATGTTCACGGAATTTTTGCATTAGACGACATGGTCGTTGTTTTGTTTTCTGCGATGGGTAATGATATCACGGAACAATGTCAAAAAGCGATGAGAAAGTGGGAGGAGGAATTTTCTGAGCCTCTAGCGGTCGTAGTTCATAAGGGAAATTCATCAGCCGTTACTTTGAATCAAAAATATCTGCAAACGAGGAAAATGCTGGAGTTGACCTATTATAAAGGGTACCGCCAAGTGGTTGAATTTGGACACTCACCCGCATGGGTCCATATCGATCCTTTTTTAGCTCCGCCTGAACAACGAACGTGGGTCGACATGTTAACTAACGTTGATTTAGAGAAAATAAAAAATTGGCTGTATGATGAATTTTTGCAATTGAACGATCCTTACCCTGACCCAGGTTTGGTCCGAATTAGACTAACGAGTATCCTGGCCCAGGTTAGAAGATATATGAAGACGTATCATTTAGACGAGAATCAAAGCTATGAACAGGAATACCGCTATATTTTCAATTCGATTTTATATGATCGTGTCCTTTATCGTACGGTTCAAAATCTCATCTTATTTATTCAAAAATTGTTTTTGGGTACTGAGAGCAGTAATAGAAATCAGATACAAGATCCAATTGAACGCGGCATAGTTTTTATGGAGGAAAATTTTTCAAACAGTATGCTCAGGCTGGAGGATGTGGCAGCCTATGTGGACCGTAACCCTTCTTATTTCAGCCATTTGTTGATCACGAAAACAGGCTCTAGCTTTACGGAATCACTAACAGCGATTCGAATGAAGGAAGCGAAAAGGTTGCTGATTGAAACAAATAAACCGATTAAAGAAATTTCAATCCTGGTGGGCTATCAAAATGCCAATTATTTTAGCCGGATGTTTAAGGAATTAATAGGTGCTTCTCCTAAAGAATTTCGATTATATAAAACGGACGAGTATGGTTGAATTAATAATTAATTTGAAATAGATCAAACTGTAGACCGATCATCAAAGTGAGCGGTCTTTTTACATAAATCAAACCTAAAAATAATATACATTTATGAAAGTTCTATTGGTTATTTGAACAAACCACCTAAATAAATTCTAGTTAAACCTATAAATATTATCTTATATCTAATGTTCCTTTCGTATTTTTCAGAAGATTTTATTTTTATAATAAAAATAGATCGATAATGAAAAAGGGAGTGGAATGGATGGAAACAAACACAGCGAAATCAAGAGTGATAAAAAATTATAAAGGTACGGAATTACATGCGAAAGGCTGGATTCAGGAGGCAGCACTTAGGATGTTGATGAACAACCTGGATCAAGAAGTGGCAGAAAGACCAGAGGATCTAGTTGTTTATGGCGGGATTGGTAAGGCCGCTCGGAATTGGGAGTCCTATGATGCCATTGTGAAAACATTGTTAGAATTGGAAAATGACGAAACCTTATTGATTCAATCTGGTAAGCCGGTGGCTGTATGGAAGTCGCATAAGGATGCCCCGCGTGTACTTCTTGCTAACTCCAACTTAGTTCCTGCTTGGGCAAATTGGGAGCATTTCCACGAGCTAGATAAAAAAGGTCTAATGATGTACGGTCAAATGACAGCGGGGAGCTGGATCTATATCGGCAGCCAGGGAATTGTCCAAGGGACGTATGAAACGTTTGCCGAGCTTGCGCGTCAAGCCTTTGGCGGTACATTAAAACACACAATCACATTAACTGCTGGACTTGGCGGCATGGGTGGTGCTCAGCCGTTGGCAGTAACAATGAATGATGGAGTGTGTTTAGCGATTGATGTCGATGAGACTAGAATTGACCGCCGAATTGAAACTGCTTATCTTGATGTGAAAACTAAGGATTTAGATGAAGCTTTGAAATTAGCACACGAGGCAAAAGTGGCTGGAAAGGCACTATCGATTGGATTATTAGGAAATGCCGCAGAAATTTTGCCATTGATGATTGAAATAGGCTTTAATCCAGATGTATTAACCGATCAAACTTCTGCACACGACCCATTAAATGGTTATGTTCCAGTTGGTTTCACATTAGAAGGAGCGGCTGGATTACGAAAAGAAGATCCAACTAAGTATGTAGAACTTTCCAAGCAAAGCATGGCACTGCATGTGAAGGCCATGCTGACGATGCAGCAAAAAGGTGCGGTTACCTTTGATTATGGTAACAACATTCGTCAAGTTGCGAAGGATGAGGGAGTGGAAAATGCATTTGATTTCCCTGGTTTCGTACCAGCATATATCCGTCCATTATTCTGCGAAGGAAAAGGTCCTTTCCGCTGGGCAGCACTTTCAGGTGATCCGGAGGATATTCGCAAAATTGATGAAGCATTGCTTCGTGAGTTCAAAGATGATGAACATTTATGCAAATGGGTAAAAATGGCCCAAGAAAAAATTAGCTTCCAAGGTCTTCCTGCTCGGATTTGCTGGCTTGGATATGGTGATCGTGCCCGTTTTGGTAAAGTTATCAATGATATGGTTGCTTCGGGAGAAGTATCGGCACCCATCGTTATTGGCCGTGACCACTTAGATGCAGGTTCTGTTGCTTCACCAAATCGTGAAACAGAAGCGATGAGAGACGGAAGCGATGCAGTTTCTGACTGGCCGATTTTAAATGCGATGATCAATGCAGTGGGCGGCGCGAGCTGGGTTTCATTACACCATGGCGGCGGTGTTGGCATGGGATATTCTCAGCATTCCGGAATGGTTATTGTAGCTGATGGCACGAAGGATGCGGAAGTACGATTAGAACGTGTATTAACAACGGACCCTGGCATGGGTGTGGTCCGCCATGCCGATGCGGGTTATGAAATTGCGATTAAGACGGCAAAAGAAAAGGGCATTAAAATGCCTATGCTACAACAAGACTAAGACAGAGGGGATGGAAGATTAATGAGTACACCAATTTTTATTAGAAATGCCTCTCAACTCGTTACATTACAGGGGAGTTCCGAGGCTCCCCGTGTAAAGGGGGCCATGTCTGAGCTTGGCATTATTGAGAATGGCAGTGTTTGGTTGGAAGACGGAGTGATTCAGGCAGTTGGTCCGGATGAGGAACTTGCCCGAAAATATGCAGATCGTTTAGGGGAAGTTGAAGTGGTGGATGCGAGTGGTAAACTCGTAACT
Source organism: Neobacillus sp. MER 74 (assembly GCF_023714155.1). Classification (NCBI taxonomy): domain Bacteria; kingdom Bacillati; phylum Bacillota; class Bacilli; order Caryophanales; family Bacillaceae; genus Neobacillus; species Neobacillus sp. MER 74. The sequence goes on along the minus strand of NZ_JAMAUV010000013.1, from coordinate 93,452 downwards.
CCTGGACTTGTGGACCCACATACACATATTGTTTTTGCAGGCAGCAGGGAAAATGAGTTTAACATGCGACTGCAAGGTGCTACTTATATGGAAATTATGAATAGCGGCGGCGGGATTTATGCGACCACTAGAAGGACACAGTCTGCGACACATGAAGAACTTTTTCAGGAAAGCTATGAGCGCTTGAATCAATTCCTGCGTCACGGCGTCACAACGGTTGAAGCAAAAAGCGGCTACGGGATGGAATGGGAAACCGAATTAAAGCAGCTCGAAGTAGCAAAACAGCTCAATGAGAAGCATGTGATTGATGTGGTTTCAACCTTCATGGGCGCTCATGCTGTTCCGAATGAGTACAAACCAAATCCGGATGAGTTCGTTCACTTGTTGATTGAGGAAATGATTCCAAAAGTGGCAGAGCTCGGATTGGCTGAGTTCAATGATGTCTTCTGTGAACACGGTGTGTTTACTCCAGAGCAATCCAGGAAAATTCTTGAGGCCGGTCGTCGCTATGGCTTGATTCCGAAGATTCATGCGGATGAAATTGAGCCCTATGAAGGAGCAGAATTAGCGGCTGAGGTTGGGGCCATTTCGGCTGACCACTTATTAAAGGCATCGGAAAAAGGTATGAAAGCGATGGCTGAAAAAGGGGTAGTCGGTGTGTTGCTCCCGGGGACAGCGTACTTTTTAATGGCAGAATCGGCAAATGGCCGTAAAATGGTCGATTTGGGTGTACCGGTGGCACTGTCCACAGATTGCAATCCTGGGTCATCACCTACGGTATCCCTGCCATTCATTATGAACTTAGGTTGTTTAAAAATGGGGATGACACCGGCAGAAGTCATTACGGCAACGACCATTAATGCGGCCCATGCCATTAATCGCGGCAAAGAAATTGGCAGTTTGGAAGTGGGTAAAAAAGCAGATATTACGATTTTTAACGTCGGGAATTATATGAAACTGCAATACTCTTATGGCGTGAATCATACCGATACGGTGGTGAAAGGTGGTCAGGTAGTTGTCAGGGGAGGTCAGTTAATTGAAGAGCTTTCTCTATCCTAAGTTAAATCCCCCTTGTTTTACATGGGTAAGACCAGATGAAGGAGCCGGGATGGCGAAGGTGCATGAATGGATCCAACCTCTAACGTCTGAGTCTGATCCTGAAAAAAGCAAGGAGGCAGACTTTGTTGTGGTTGGAGTTCCGCTGTCTCGATCATCCATTAGCGCCTCGGGTGCCTCCGAATTTCCTGAGGCGTTCCGACGCGCGTGGAAGAGTTTCACTACCTATAACCTTGATGAGGATATTGATTTGTCTGAAATGATAGCACTGGATGCCGGCGATGTCCCTATGCATGTTACCGATATCCGTCGCTGCCATGACAATATCATTGAAGCGTCTGCTGCCCTTCATGAGCATTTTAAGAAATCCAAAGTTTGTGCAATTGGCGGCGATCATTCGATAACTGCGATGATGGTCAAAGGTATGCAGCAAGCAAAACCCGAGGAGAAAATTGGGATTCTCCAGTTCGATACCCACTTCGATTTAAGAGACATGTCCGATAACGGCCCGTCTAACGGAACACCGATGCGGAATCTTATTGAAAGCGGTGTGGTCGAAGGCAGGAATATGTATAACATCGGTCTGCATGGATTCTTTAACACAAAAGATTTAAAGCAATATGCTGATGCACAAGGGGTCAATTATTTCACGCTCCGGGAAACTAGGAAGAAAGGGATAGAAGAGACGGTTACCGCATGTTTAAACGAGTTGGCTGAAAAGGTGGATACGATTTATTTAACAGTCGATATGGATGTTCTTGATATTGCCTATGCTCCAGGAGTACCGGCTTCAACGCCGGGGGGGATGACAACGGCGGAACTCTTAGAAGGGGTTTTAACCGCAGCTAAGCATCCAAAAGTCAAAGCCATGGACATCGTCTGCCTTGATCCCCAAAAAGACACCCATGTCCAACCAACCGTCAAACTCGGAACACACGTATTTCTCACCTTCTTAACAGGGGTAATGATGAGATAAAAAACCTTGGTGTCAGGCACCACTAATAAACATTTAGATCATTGTGTCCGTCATTGGCGGACACTTTTTTATTTTGGAAATAAAAAAAGGAGTTGTAGTTCGATTTTTATTGACTGAATAATCAGAATCTTCGCATGTAAGGGTTTTCGTGGGAAATAAAATGTAGGGGACTTAAACACTATTATTCCTTGGGAAAGCGCAAGATTAGACAATTATCGATACATTTTTTAATAAAGCTTCGCATCTATTTCCCAACTTGCCTTTTATGATTATTGGAAAACTTATTAAATGAAAAGGACATCCTTTTGGGATATAATCTAATAATTAGTAATTAATAGGAGTCGCTGCTATGAAAATTATCGTACTCTCGGATACTCATATGCCAAAAAGGGCTAAATCCTTGCCGCCACGACTACTGGAAGAACTAAAGGATGCAGATTTGATTATCCATGCAGGGGATTGGCAAACAATCGATGTTTATAACCATCTTATAACCTTTGCAAAGGTAGTAGGGGTTTTTGGTAATGTTGACAATGAAGACATCAAGGACATGTTTCCAGAGAAACGAATCGTAGAGGCAGGCGGATATAAACTTGGTATTACCCATGGTCATGGCACCGGAAAAACAACTGAAAAAAGAGCCCTTCAGAAATTTGCAGACGAAAAAGTAGATTGCATCATTTTCGGTCATTCACATATTCCGATTAAAAAGTATGAACAAGGTATCTTTATTTTCAACCCTGGTTCGCCAACAGACAAAAGAAGGCAGGAAAATTATTCATTTGGTATCATTAATATCGGGGAATCATTAGAGGCGGAACATATCTTTTTTACAAAAGAGTCAACCAAAAAATTAAACAAAAGGGGAACAAGAAAATTGAACAAGCAGGTAATCGTCTATACTACAAAAGACTGCATAGAGTGCACGATGGTCAAAAAAGTCCTAAGTGAGGAAGGAATTCCTTTTGAGACTAGAGATTTATCAGTCAATCCAGAATATCAAAAGGAAGTAGAGAAATACGGTTTTCTTGGTGTTCCAGTAACAGTCGTTGAAAATCTGGCTGTCAAAGGATTTACCAATGAACTAAAAGAGTTAATGGAATTGGCAAAAAAATAAGAAAGACATTGAGTATTCGGTACTGCACCAGAAATCAGATTAAATAAAAAAATGGCTTGGAGGAAATCCCCCAAGCCATTTTTTAATACCGATTATGCACTTATTGATTTATCTTCTTTTGCCGTTTGAATTTCACCTGAAGGATGGAACTCATTCTCCATCTTAGAAACAACCACTGTTGCCACACCATTTCCGATTAAGTTAGTAATCGCACGAGCTTCAGACATGAACCGATCGACACCTAGTAATAAGGCAATCCCTTCAACGGGAATGACAGGGAAAGCAGACAGTGTCGCAGCTAGAGTAATAAAACCTGATCCGGTTACACCCGCTGCACCTTTTGATGTCAGCATTAAGATTCCTAACAAGGTGATTTGATGCCATATTGTAATATCAACATTGTATGCCTGAGCAATAAAGAGCGCCGCCATCGAAAGATAAATCGCAGTCCCATCCAAGTTAAACGAGTATCCGGTTGGAACAACGAGGCCTACTACCGATTTGGAACAGCCGTATTTCTCTAGTCTTTCCATCATTCTCGGGAGGGCAGATTCAGAAGAGGATGTACCTAACACCAAGAGAATTTCTTCTTTAATATAAGCGATAAATTTCAAAATATTAAATCCATAAAGCTTTGCGATTGCCCCGAGGATAAATACGATGAAAATAAACATCGTTGCATAAACGCTTCCCATTAATTTACCTAGTGAGACTAAAGAGCCTAGCCCAAAATTACCGATTGTATAGGCCATTGCACCAGAGGCGGCGATGGGTGAAAATTTCATTACCATATTAACAATCTTAAAAAATATTTCTGTAAATTGCTCAAACAGAGCAACGACTGGCTTCCCTTTTTGTCCTAATGAAGCAAGGGCAATTCCGAACAGGACCGCAAAGAATAAAATCGGGAGCAGATCACCTTTTGCCATCGCCCCAACAAAATTATCAGGAATAACTCCTAAAATAAACTCCATAAATCCATGACTGGACTCCTTTGCCTGCTCAGTAAATTGTGAAATGTCTCCGCCTTTTACGGAGTCTGTGTTAAATCCAGATCCAGGTTTAATGATATTGACGAGTAATAACCCGATTGCAAGCGCAAAAGTAGTAACAATCTCAAAGTAAAGGAGCGCTTTTCCCCCAATCCGTCCAACCTTTTTTAAATCCCCCATGTTACCAATACCGATGACAATTGTTAAAAATACAATCGGAGCTATTACCATCTTAATTAATTTGATAAAGATATCCGCCAAAACTTTTAATTCTGTACCGAATTTTGGAAACAGAAATCCGATCACAATTCCAAGTACAATCCCCAATAATACTTGGACGGTCAAATTCTTAAAATTAATTCTCATTTTCCCGTACACCCCTTTGTTTAATTAGAACTGTTAACGCTTTCAGTCTATCTATTGACAGAATAAATGAAAATTCAGATAATCGTAAGGTTTTGGTCATATTGGTCTTATTGTTCCTTTTGTTATAGAAATAACATAAAAAAACAACGAAAAATATCATCGATTAATTTACTATTTTGATAAAATAGGCCATGATAAGCATATAAATGAGAGTTCTTTAAGGGGGAGCAGGGGATGTTTCCATTAAAAGTTATATTGATAGAAGATGACCCGATGGTTCGGGAGGTTCACCGCCAATTTATTGATCGGGTGGAGGGATTTTCGATAATCGGCGTTGCTGCAAACGGGATTGAAGGTCTGAGATTAATCAAAGAGCTCCGGCCCAACCTTGCCATTATCGACATTTATATGCCATATATGGGTGGATTGGAGATGCTAAGAGAACTTCGTTCAGAGCTCTATTCCGTTGATGTAATTGCCATAACAGCGGCCAGCGATATGGAAACCATCCATGGAGTTCTTCAACAAGGTGCGTTCGATTATATCATGAAACCATTTACCTTTGAGCGTATAAAAAAATCACTAGATAACTATAAAACTTATCGTATGAAATTAGCGGAAAAGAAGGCCCTTTCACAAGAGGAACTTGATCACATCTTATTCATTGATCAAAAAGAAGAATGTGAAAGAGACAACCTGCCAAAGGGATTAAATATGAACACTTTAACAAAAATTACCGACTTTCTTTCGCAAGAGAAGGAACCCGTCTCTGCTGAGGAGGTGGCTGAAGGCATTGGTATGGCTCGGGTAACAGCACGAAGATATCTTGATTATTTAGAAAAAGAAGGAAAAGTAAAGATACATATCCATTACGGGGGTGTGGGAAGACCAGTCAACCGATATGGAGTGTAAATATAAAATACGATGTTTGTGAAATGGGAGGGAGCATGTTGGACTGGAACATCAGGATTGAAAAACCAAAACTCCGTTTACAGACGACGATTACCCTGCTAGTTTGCATTGTAGTTGTGATGGCATTGTTTGTTACCGAGATATTAATCACTAACAGAATTTCACAAGAAACAAAGAAAGGGCAAGCTGAGAAAGCCACGGATATTGCGCGGATTGTTGCCCAATCGTCCCTTGTGATAAACGGGTTACAGAATAAAAAAGCTGAGAAGGATATCCAAACATATGCGAATGATATCAAGCGTTCCACCCATGTTGAATTCATCGTCGTCATGGACATGAATGGAATAAGAAAATCACATCCTAATCGGAATCTATTAGGCCAGCATTTTGTCGGGGGAGATGAAGGTCCGGTATTAAAAGGGAAAGAGCATATTTCGACTGCCGAAGGAACATTAGGATTATCATTACGCTCGTTCGTCCCTGTATTTGATAAGAAAAATAAACAAATAGGGGCCGTTGCCGTTGGGATCTCGTTAGAAAAAGTAAATCTGGCCATCGAACAGAGTAGAAGAATTATTTTGATTGGAGTCGGTGTGGGTGTTTTAGTTGGCATCCTAGGAGCTCTGTTTTTGGCAAGAAAAATTAAATCGATTCTGTTTGGCATGGAGCCTAGTGAAATAGCCAAACTGTTGGAAGAACGAAGTGCGATGCTGGAATCAACCAAGGAAGGGACGCTGGCGGTTAATCAAGATGGGATAACCACTCTCCTTAATAATGAAGGGGTTAGGCTCCTCCATATGGCCGGTATTGAAGGTCCTTTTTTAGGGAAAAGAGTGGACGAATACATGCCAAATACCAAACTTTCTACCGTCCTAGGGACTGGGGAAGCACAATTAGATCAAGAGCAGGAAATCAATCATATTACCATCCTAACCAACCGTGTCCCTGTAATCGTGAAGGGAAAGATTGTTGGAGCAATTGCCACCTTTCGGAAAAAAACTGAAATCAAGGAGTTAGCTGAACAATTGACCGGAGTCAAGTTATATGCAGAGGCACTTAGAACCCAATCACATGAATTCATGAACAAACTGCATGTAATCTCAGGTTTGGTTCATATGAAGGACTATCAAATGGTTTCGACGTACATTACCAAAATTGTGAATCACCAGCAGTCTGAGGTAGAATTTGTCGTCAGTCGTTTTAAAGATCCTGTATTAGCAGGGTTTATTTTAGGAAAACTTAGCTTTGCAAGGGAAAAAGGCTGTGAAATGATCATTGATGGAGAAGGATTGTTACCAGAACCGCACAGGCAGGAAACAACACATGAAGTGGTCACGATTCTTGGAAATTTAATTGATAATGCACTGGATGCGGTCGCGGACCAGCCCCTTAAAAAAGTAACGGTCAGGTTTGATTATTATGAAAATATCCTTGTGTTGGAGGTCCATGATACAGGACAAGGTATCGATGAGGAAATTATAAATAGCTTATGTGTGAAAGGATTTTCAACTAAGGGAGAAAATCGAGGAATTGGTTTATTTTTAGTACAGCGAAGCTTGGAAAAATTAGCAGGACAGTTAGAAATTCATTCTCAAAAAGGGAAAGGGACTGCTTTTATTGTTACGTTCCCATACAACAGTAAACAGTAACGATATTATGTTAACCTGATTATAAAAATTTGAAAAAATAATTATATTATGTAAACTACTATACGTTGTAACTATTTTCTTTACATTCTAGTTTCATAGCGTTATTATGTACTTAATTTAATAAACTAATCGATCTACTAGGGGTGCCCTGTTATCAGGCTGAGAGAAAACGCTATGTTTTTAACCCTTTGGACCTGATCTGGGTAATACCAGCGTAGGAAAGTAGCCAAGTGAATGTTTTTTCTCTGACTTACTAACCAGGTCCATTTATGGATCTGGTTTTTTTATTTTTTGGTTGTGTTTAACTTGTCTGTTGATTTCCGTTCCAGGCACTTCAATCAACAAAGTGCCAAAACACATGCTATATATTAAAAAGAAATGGAGAGATTACAATGGAAAAAATTAGTTTATATGAAACGTTGGAAAAAGTAAGAGAGGTAAACCCGCTTGTACATAATATCACCAATGTCGTGGTAACGAATTTTACCGCGAATGGGCTGCTCGCTTTAGGCGCTTCGCCTGTGATGGCGTATGCTGCTGAAGAAGTGGCGGAAATGGCTAAGATTGCTAGTGCACTGGTTTTGAATATTGGTACCTTAAACCCACAAACGGTGGATTCAATGATTATTGCTGGAAAAGCAGCCAATGAATCCAATGTACCGGTCATCTTTGATCCGGTTGGTGCTGGGGCTACCACGTACCGAACCGAAACGGCGCAACGAATCATGAGGGAAGTCAATGTTTCAGCGATTCGGGGAAACGCGGCTGAAATTGCAAATGTCCTTGGTGAAAAGTGGGAAATTAAAGGTGTTGATGCGGGGGCGTCAGCGAATGAGGATATCGTGAGCCTTGCGATTAAAGCAGCAGAGACTTGGAATTGTGTGGTCATCATCACAGGAAAAGTGGATGTCGTCTCAGATGGCGAGACTAGCTATCTTGTTAACAACGGCCACCCAATCATGACAAAAGTGACCGGTATGGGGTGCTTGTTAACCTCAGTGATTGGGGCGTTTGCAGGAGTGGAGAAGGACCTGCTTAAGGCTTCCGTGGGAGCTTTGACATCCTATGAGGTTGCCGCTGAAAAGGCAGCAGCGAAAACAGCTGAAAAGGGATCAGGAAGTTTCCAAATCGAATTCTTAAACCAATTATCACTTGTTTCAAATGAGGATATCAATCAATATAGTTCTTTCAAAAAAGTTAATTAAGTGGGGTAATTTAAATGAAAAAAGCATTAACAATTGCAGGTTCAGATAGTGGCGGCGGGGCAGGAATTCAAGCCGACATAAAGACATTTCAGGAATTAGATGTATTTGGAATGTCGGCGTTAACAGCAGTAACAGCCCAAAATACATTAGGAGTTCACGGAGTTTATCCAATGTCGAGAGAGGCTGTGGTCAAACAGATTGAGGCGATTGGATCGGATATTGGTGCCGATGCTGTGAAAACAGGAATGTTGTTCAATGCTGAAATCATCGAGGCGGTTGCCGCTCAAATCAAGATTTTTGGTTGGGAGAATGTAGTGGTTGATCCAGTTATGATTGCCAAAGGTGGCGCATCACTGCTGCAAATGGAAGCTATTTCTGCCATGAAAAAATGCTTGTTGCCAGTTTCCAAAGTAATTACACCGAATATCCCGGAGGCAGAAGTCCTAACGGGGATGACTATTCTGACCTTAGAGGATAAACAGGAGGCCGCTAGAAGACTCCATGATTTAGGTGTGAAACACGTTGTGATTAAAGGCGGTCACGATGAAAACCAATCCGAGTCGACTGATTTATTGTTTGATGGGAAGGAATATTACACCTTTACAAGTCCGCGAATTGAGACAAAGAACACACATGGTACTGGTTGTACTTTTTCGGCGGTAATTACCGCCGAACTTGCTAAGGGTGCGACTGTTTATGAAGCCGTTTTGACAGCGAAAGATTTTATTCAAGCTGCGATTGAAGATCAATTGGAGATTGGTCAAGGGCATGGGCCTACGAACCATTGGGCGTATGGAAAAAGAAACCTTGTAAAGGAGCTACCCGTGTCATGATTGATTTGAGAGAGGCGTTACGTGTTTATTTTATTATGGGCAGCAACAACTGTTTGAAAGAACCCGCTGAAGTATTAAAGGAGGCAATTTCAGGAGGGATTACGCTTTTTCAATTTCGTGAAAAAGGGGAAAGTGCACGAACTGGTTCTGAAAAATATGCACTGGCAAAAGAACTCCAAACTCTTTGCAGAAACCACCAAATTCCTTTCATTGTGAATGATGATATTGACTTGGCTGTGGAGATTGATGCAGATGGTGTTCATATCGGGCAAGAAGATGAATCGGTAAAAATGGTACGAGAGAAAATCGGTGCGAACAAAATTCTTGGGGTATCCGTCCATACGACAGAAGAAGCCATGGCAGCGATCCAAGAAGGAGCAGATTATTTTGGAATTGGCCCTGTGTTTCCGACAAGGACAAAAGCGGATGCCAAGCCATCGCGAGGGACGACACTGATTGAAAAGCTAAGAAATGAGGGTTGTGAAATGCCGATTGTTGGCATCGGGGGGATTACGATTCAAAATGCTCGGTCCGTGATTGATGCGGGAGCAGATGGAGTTTCTGTAATTACGGCTATAAGTCAGGCAGAATCCCCTTTGGAAGCTGCGAAAGCATTAAGAAATAGTGTGATGTTTAAAGGGGTGGTCTAATCCGTGAATAAGACTCGCAAATTGACGTTGACGGCCATGATGATTGCGATTGGAACACTTACAAGTAACCTATTCTATATTCCAATCGGTTTTACAAAGGTCTTTCCAATTCAACATTTTATGAATGTCATATCAGCGGTGTTGTTAGGACCTTATTATGCTGTCGCTCAGGCCTTTGGTGTTTCATTGCTTAGAAATTTGTTGGGAACAGGATCGCTTTTTGCCTTTCCGGGGAGTATGGTGGGAGCCTTGCTCGCCTCACTATTATTCTGGAAAACTAGAAAACTATATCTAGCTCTTATTGGTGAAGTAATAGGGACAGGAATCCTTGGTGCCATGCTTTCTTACCCTATAGCTACTCTTTTCCTTGGTCAAAAGGCAACATTATTTGGATTTATTCCCTTATTTATTTTCAGCTCGTTTGCAGGGGCGCTGCTAGGGTTCCTTATTCTAACTGTTTTTTTAAGAAAGAAAGTATTGATTGTTAATGAAAATGACACAACCATCAGGAATTAACGATAAGGGCGTGAACAAATGAAAGAGGATCTGCTTGGTAAAATCTCACAAGAAGTAGAAGCGAGAGAAGCGGAATTAATTGAATTGTTGTCGACACTCATTGCTTTCCCAACGGAAAGTCCTCCTGCACGGAATACGAATGAGGTGCAGGATTTTATAAAAGGTTATTTAGAAGATCTGGGATTTCACACTGATAAGTGGGATGTCTATCCGGGAGATCCTAATGTAGTAGGTGTTTTACCAGGGGAATCTACTGATCAATTTAAAAGTTTAATTGTAAATGGTCACGTGGACGTCGCTGAAGTGGGGGATTCTACAGCGTGGAAGGAGTCTCCATTTTCAGCATACTGCAAAGATGGCCATATATATGGTCGTGGTGTCGCTGATATGAAGGGCGGACTTGCAGCATCACTGATTGCGATTAAACTTTTAAAAGAACTGGGAATTTCACTTCAAGGAAATCTTCAATTTCAATCCGTTATTGGCGAAGAGGTTGGGGAGGCAGGTACCCTGGCATGCGTGGAAAGAGGTTATACCGCTGACTATGCGGTTGTGGTAGATACCAGTGATTTACATATTCAAGGGCAGGGCGGCGTAATTACGGGATGGATTACCATTCAAAGCAACGAGACCTACCATGATGGAATCAGAAGGAAGATGATCCATGCTGGTGGCGGCGTTCAAGGGGCAAGCGCGATTGAGAAAATGATGAAGATTATTGCAGGACTTCAAGAGTTAGAACGTCACTGGGCAATTACCAAAAGCTATGAAGGCTTTCCTCCTGGTACCAATACGATTAATCCCGCGGTGATTGAAGGTGGACGCCATGCAGCATTTGTGGCTGATCGCTGTGCGCTTTGGGTTACTGTTCATTTTTACCCAGATGAAGATTATGAAGAGGTCATCAAAGAAATCGAAGAGCATATTGGAGCAGTTGCAGCTGCAGACCCCTGGCTTCGTGACAATCCGCCTCAATTTGTGTGGGGTGGAAAATCGATGATTGTCGACCGAGGCGAAATTTTCCCTTCATTAGAAATAGATACTGAACATCCAGGAACGAAGCTATTAGCGAACTCCTTTGAAAAATTATTATCGGCCAAGCCAGAGGTTGGGATGTCCACCACGGTTACAGATGCAGGCTGGCTGGGACGTGCCGGTATTCCAACCGCCATTTTTGGACCAGGTAAATTAGAAGAGGCACATGGCGTGAATGAGAAAGTTGAAGTTAGCCAATTATTAGATTTTACAAAAGTGTTAGCCGTTTTCATCGCTGAGTGGTGCAACACGAGAAAGGAGCAGTAGGGGAATGAGATTTACCCAAAGACTTTTTGAAAAAGTAAGTGATATTTGGGGCAAAACCCATCAACATCCATTTGTTGTCGGGATGGGCACAGGGGAGTTGCCGGTTGAATCATTTATTCGCTATATGAAACAGGATTATGTGTATTTAATCGATTATTCGAAGCTATTTGCTTTGGGGGCTGTTAAAGCAACAGACGTGGAGACGATGGCGGCTTTTGCGAAACTATTGGATGAGACCTTGCATGGAGAGATGGATTTGCACCGTCAGTATGCAGAGAGGTTTGGGATTACCGCTCAACAGCTGGAGGAAACCACTCCAACGCCAATCAACTTAGCCTATACCAGATATATGCTCAATGTTGCTCAAACTGGTTCACTAGCAGAACTAGTATCTGCTCTCTTGCCGTGTATGTGGAGCTATTGGGAGATTAGCAAAGTGCTAGCAAATAACTATCCTGATGCTATCGATCATCTACTCTATGGGGAATGGGTAAAAATGTACTCTTCTGATGAGTTTGGTTCATTAGCAACCTGGCTTATTGATTTATTAGATCGATTAGCAGAGGGAAAACCGGAGCGAGAGTTAGTCATCTTAGAAGAACATTTCCTGACAACATCCAGGTTTGAATATATGTTCTGGGACATGGTCTACCAGGGAGGCGAGTGGCCTGTCTAACTCGAAAATGTTATCCATTCAAGGCCTCGCCTATTCTTTTGAAAAAGAAAAGCCCATTTTTCACGGACTTACACTTGATGTGAAGCGAGGAGAATTTGTTTCCGTTATTGGTGCCAGCGGATCAGGTAAAAGCACTCTTTTTAAATTGGTAACTGGTTTACTTGAACCAAATCAGGGGGACATCCTGATTGATGGAAAGCAGACCGGAAAGAGATTAGGAAGTGTTGGTTATATGCCGCAGAAGGATCTGCTGTTACCATGGAGAACCGTTTTAGAGAACGTGTTACTGCCTTTAGAAGTGACTAAGGAACATAAGCAAACGAGAATTCCTGAAATACGAGAGTGGTTATCTCGGTTTGGCTTGGCTGAATTTGAAAAAGCTTATCCCAATGAACTCTCCGGAGGAATGAAGCAGCGTGTTGCTTTTTTAAGAACCTTGATGACAGGGAAGGAGCTTCTATTATTAGATGAACCCTTTGGTGCTCTTGATTCGATGACAAAACGAAACATGCACAAATGGCTATTAGGGCTGTGGGGTGAATTGCAAAAGACGGTCTTGTTCATTACCCATGACCTTGAGGAAGCGATTTTATTAAGCGACAGAGTTTATGTGCTGCAAGACAAGGGAATCAAAGAACTTAAAGTCAATCTGCCGAGGCCAAGAAGTTCACAGCTAATCTATCAATCAGAGTTTTTAACAATGAGAAAAGAACTGGAGATGCTGATTTACGATGAAAGCTAGCCTGAAGAAATGGACAGAAGATTACGGTTTGTTTTTATTGGTGGTCCTCCTACTTATCAGCGGATGGGAATGGGCAGTAAGGCAGGCCATGATTCCGTCATTTATTTTGCCTGCTCCTTCAGCCATTTGGGGGGCTTTGTTAGAAAACAAGCAGTTGTTGTTTGAAGTGCATCTGCCTGCTACCCTCAAAGAAGTTTTGATTGGTTTTGGGCTCTCCGTGATTGGTGGATTGACACTTGGAGTTGGAATGCATTTTTCCCGTTCAATCGAAAAAGTTCTTTATCCGTTCCTTGTGATCTCACAGACGGTGCCGCTTATTGCCATATCACCAATTTTTATTATGTGGTTTGGTTATTCGATTTGGAGCAAAATTGCCGTGACCATTTTAACTGCTTTTTTTCCAATTGTCGTGAGTACGTATGATGGCTTGAAAACAGGTGGAAATGAATATCGTGAATTATTGTTAACGATGGGTGCGAACCGCTGGACCATTTTTAAAAAAATTCAACTGCCAATGGCGTTGCCCGCGATTTTTTCAGGCTTGAAGTTGTCTGTGGTTTATTGCGTCGTCGGAGCGACGATTGGTGAATGGCTGGGTGCAAGTGAAGGGTTAGGATATTTTAGTCGGAGAATGTCTGGTAACTTACAGGCAGATTCCGTATTTGCATCGATATTCCTTTTATCTATGCTGGGAATCGTGTTATTTCTATTAATTGGTTTATTGGAAAAAAAGGTATTGAAAAATAAATATCGATTCAACTAGAGAGGAAGAACGTAAAGATGAAAAAGAGTTTTTTGATTCTGGTAAGTTTATTGTTACTACTATTTAGTGCTTGCGGGAAAGAAACAGCAGAAAAAAATGGTAGCTCGAATGAAAAGCTTCAGAAAGTAAGCTTAATGCTGGATTGGTATCCAAATGCGGTGCATTCATTTCTATTTGTAGCTGAGGATAAGGGATATTTTAAAGAACAGGGCTTAGATGTGGATATCCAAATGCCGGCAGATACAAATGATCCGCTTAAACTTGTGGCAGCTAATCAAATCGACATGGCAATGAGCTATCAACCACAGGTGCTCGTGGCACGCAGTGAGGACATCCCTGTTCAATCATTTGGAGCGATTGTTCGTCATCCGCTAAATCAATTAATGGTCCAAGCAGATGGTCCGATTCAATCCCCTAAGGATTTAGCAGGAAAAACGATTGGTTATCCATCGATTCCGTTGGATGAAGCGATTGTAGGAACAATGGTTAAAGCCGATGGTGGAGATGTTAAGAAGGCAAAAATGGTGGATGTTGGCTGGGATCTTATTCCTGCGATGGCGACGAAAAAAACGGATGCCCTGATCGGCGGCTATATTAACCATGAGAAATTATTGTTAGAAAAAGAAGGCCATCCAATGCGTACACTGAATCCTGCTGATTACGGTGTTCCAGATTATTATGAATTAGTTTTAGTGGCTAGCGAGAAGGGATTAAAAGATAAACCAGAAGTATTTAAAAAGTTCATGGCAGCAATCACCAAGGGGCAAAAATACGTTCAGGATCATCCTGAAGATGGTCTAACGACATTAATGAACCATGAAGATAAAACCTCACCACTAGAGAAGGATGTCGAAACAAAAAGCTTAGAAATCCTCCTCCCGTTAATGGACGCCAAAGAAAAACCATTTGGCTACCAAGACCCGCAAACATGGGAAAAAACAGCCCAGTGGCTAAAAGACAACAAAGTCATCAAAGAAACCGTCAAAGCAGAGGATGCTTTTGTGAACTATTGATTTGGCATTTTATTAAGCAAAAGACTGACCGCTGCTTTATGGCAGCGGTCTTATTATGATTGATATATGTTAGACAAAACGGGTCTAGTAATAAGGTTCATGAGATAGGCAGGGATCCGAGCGTTGGGCTTTCTTTTTTTATTTAGGAAGGAAATGATGGTATCAGCCTTTTTAATCCCGACTCCATGGCCATAGTATTGGTCTTCAGCCATGAAAATCACATTTTCGGCACGCCAATGGGATTCATTGGGATTGACGTCTGGATTATTAAAATGCACGATATCACCGGGGATGAAATCATCCCCATATTTTTGGGTAAGCCTTAAATCGTTATCAAATTGCCAATCCAATAAGAGAAGGCCGTCAAAAAGGAGGTTAAACCTTCTGCTTCCAATGGTATAAAGGGCAGCAAGATATAAGACAATCGCAATTCCTGTTGAACAATCAAACGCATAAAGCTTTCCATTCTTTAAGACATCAAGAAGGGCTTCCGTGGGGCTTACATTTGGCTTTATGAGGAAACCGCCATTATTTAATCGATTCCAATACTTTTTATTGCAAAAGGCATATTCAAAGGTCGTAAACTGTACCTGACTATTATTAAGGTCTCGTGCAGCCTTTAGCGTATTTGTTCGAAACAGCAGCACAAATTCCAATTGACTTATTGTCTGGTATTGAAAAATTTCTTTGGATTTGTCCATTCTAGTAATGATGTCTTTCTGTTCTTTCGTTGTAAGGATGTTACTGAGATCGTCCACGTGAATCGTTTCCTGATTAATTTTAATCATTTCTATTCACCTCATTCCTTCTACACCAACTCCTTTTTAAAAGTATGAAACTACCACCCTAATGTTTACAACAATTGAAACAATTGATTTAGTTTGGATGCAATTTTTTAAAAATTATTATATGTACGCATCTGTCTCTAATGTTTTTACTTATATTAAAATAATTTTTAGACTGATTTTTCTAGGAAAATTGAACGTTTAATTCAAATTTTTGGCACTACAAGGACAAAAGGTTAGGGCAAATTACCTACAAAATTTTACAATAGAAATAATAATTTCCTTGAATGCATTTGCATTGTGTACAACCTTCTGTTATAGTAAAGGAGAATTATTTTTGTTGGTCGGTAAGGAATAAAAGGCGTAACTGCTTTTTGTCTGGAAGATTTGAACAAGGGTAGTAATTTTATTGTGTGCACAGCACACAGCAGGAGGATACAACAAATGGAACAAGGTAAAGTTAAATGGTTTAATGCAGAAAAAGGTTTTGGATTCATCGAGCGCGAAGCTGGAGACGACGTATTCGTACACTTCTCTGCTATCCAAGGCGAAGGTTTCAAATCTTTAGACGAAGGTCAATCAGTTACGTTTGAAGTAGAACAAGGCCAACGTGGACCACAAGCTACTAACGTACGTAAAGCATAATCTAAACCACATAAATGTACTGAAAAGGCTCTCTTTAAGAGCCTTTTTTTAATTTCTTACGGCTGTGTTAAAGGTTAATGCTGATTATTGACTCCTGTTGATTGGGAGTGGAAGGCACGAAGACTCCTGCGGGAGTACGGGGCAGGGGAGACCCCGCAGGAGCAAAGCGACGAGGAGGCTCCCCGGCACGCCCGCGGAAAGCGAAGTGCCTGGAACGGAAATCAACAGACTAGTTTAACACAGCCTTTCTATAAAAGAATTGGGAAAAGGAGTGGAAAAGCCCTTTTCCCTTTTTTATTGTCATACTTTAAAATATAATGAAACTACCTACATAACGGAAGGAAGTGGCAGGATGATCATCCAGCGGCCTCAATTGGAGCAATCTGAATTAACAAAGTATATTCCACCAAAAGGTGACTATGAATCGTTTCGTGACAACGACCATTATAAAGAGAAATTGAAGGAATGGGGATTATCCTCTGCGCGCGAAGCGAAAAAAGAGTTCTGGTACAAGGATCGAAATTATCAGCGCCTGGTGACTATTAAGGGTTACGAAACTTATGGAAATGCAATGGACATTAACACCCTAGTGATTGAGTTCCAAGACGGAAATCTTACATGTATCCACCCAGCTTATTTAAAAGAAATGCAGCAATCAAGCTTTGGAAAAGAAAGCTTATTAACTTTTGATGAAAAAGAAACGCCTGACAAAGGTGGTTCACCAGCTGAGGCGAATATTCATGGTGAGGTCATGACAGAAGATACCTCTACAGTGGCAGAAAAACCTGTTAAACGGGAAGCGGCACCAAAAGCAGCAAAAGCGAAGGAACCAAAACCGAAGAAAGCAAAGGCTCCTAAACTTAATCTCCCGGTTGATAAGGTGCATTTTACGGCTAGCGTCAAACAGTTCGCACTCGTTTACAATCCATTTAATGAAGAAAATGATGAGGTGGTCGTCCTTGAAAATGTACAGGTCGTCTCAGAAGAAAATCCTCTTGAAGTCGGATTAGCCTGGTGCAGCCATAGTAAGACACTCAAAAAGTTTGAACTGGCTATCGGTGATGAACTTGAATTTGATGGGAAGGTGGCTGCCAAGAAACTTGGAAAAGGGAAAGATGTGGAAGAAGAATTTTTAGTGGATGTTCCTGTTTTGTATAAAGTCAATAATCCGTCGAAAATCGTAAAGAAATAGGACGCTCTTCCTAGAGGTTCTATTTTTTTTCCTTCTTTTTGAAGTTGGGACGAAATCCAAATGAAAATGATGAAAAGGATTGAAAAAGTTAAATGGTAACGATTACATCGGATTTCACAAATTGCTCACATTCCTATATACTATGTTCTGTTGACAACGGACCCGACTTTCATGAGAGTTGAAAGTCATCTAAACAAGTGTGTGAAAATAGTTGTGTTAATACTGAAGAAATAAATATAGATAAACAAAGGGAGAGGTGCAAAGTTTGAATTTAAGTAAAATTAAATATTCATGGTTTGGAAATATCAAAGGCGATCTATTAGCAGGTATTGTTGTCGCACTTGCGCTGGTTCCGGAAGCGATTTCATTTTCGATCATTGCTGGTGTTGACCCTATGGTTGGGCTATATGCATCGATTTGTATCGCGATAACTATCGCATTTGTCGGCGGAAGGCCAGGGATGATTTCAGCTGCAACAGGAGCCACCGCCTTATTAATGGTGAATCTAGTGAAAGATCACGGGTTGCAATATTTATTGGCAGCAACGATTCTAACTGGTGTCATCCAAATCATCATGGGGACTTTAAAGCTGGGGCGATTAATGAAATTTGTCCCGCGGTCCGTCATGACTGGCTTTGTTAATGCCCTGGCGATTCTGATTTTTGCAGCACAATTACCTCATTTCGTCGGGGAATCATGGCAAATGTATGCCATGGTTGCAGGTTCGCTTGCAATTATTTATATTTTACCCCGCTTTACGAAAGCCGTCCCTTCGCCATTGGTTGCGATTATTGTAATTACAGCGATTGCTGTTTTTTCAGGCAGTGATGTTCGTACCGTCGGGGATATGGGGAAATTAACATCGCAATTACCTGTATTTTTAATTCCTGATATTCCCTTTAACTTTGAAACACTACAGATTATTTTTCCTTATTCATTATCAATCGCCATTGTTGGACTTGTGGAATCACTACTGACGGCAACAATTGTCGACGATTTGACAGATACCGAGAGTAACAAGAATAAAGAAGCCGTTGGACAAGGGATTGCCAATATTGTTTCCGCATTTTTTGGCGGTATGGCCGGCTGTGCAATGATCGGACAGTCTGGCATAAATGTTAGATCAGGCGGGAGGGGGAGATTATCCACTTTTGTCGCTGGTGCGTTTTTGTTAATCTTGATTGTTTCATTAAGAGAATTCCTCATCCAAATTCCGATGGCTGCACTAGTGGGTGTTATGATCATGGTGTCGATTGGAACCTTTGATTGGTCCTGCTTAAAGTCATTCAAAAAGGTCCCCATTACGGATACCATTGTTATGATTGTGACGGTTATCATCGTTATAGAAACTCATGACTTGTCTAAAGGGGTTTTAGCAGGAATTATTTTAAGCGCCATATTCTTTGCTTCCAAGATCTCTAAAGTAAGAGTGAAAGGTCTTTCACCAAAGGGCTCGACTAAAAAAATATATCAGGTGTCAGGTCAACTTTTCTTTGCTTCTGTAACTGACTTTGTTAACAGTTTTGATTATAAAGAAAACGTTAGTGAAATTGACCTTGACCTTTCCTACGCCCATCTTTGGGATGACTCTGCTGTGGGTGCAATTGATAAAGTTGTCTTAAAGTACCATCAACATGGAGTAATTGTAAATTTAGTAGGCTTAAATGCTGAAAGCAATAAATTAATTGATAGACTCGCCGTGCACAACAAGCCGGGTGGACTTGGAAAAGTAGTTGGTCATTAACTTCATTTAATTATTTCTAGGTGTAAGTGTAAAAAGGGAATTGCTGCGGCATTCCCTTTTTTTTCGATAAAGGATATTTTCTTTTAATCGCGCATTGCTCCTGCCTCACGGGATGTCATGGCACCTTGTCCTTGGCTTACATCTTTTTGAATTTCTTGTTTCACTTTTTGTACATCCGTTCCTGCAAATTCGGGTTGCATAATGGAACCTAAATTCTCTTTTGTTTGTTGATCCTGTTGCATACAAAACCTCCTCAGTTTTTGGTGTAACCTTCTTATTTTTTACATCCACCCTCATTTTATTTAAAAAAATAGGAACATTCTTAATGTGTTTTTATAACACGGCCTCTTTAATGGCCCTCCAAATTAAATGAGGAATATTCATCCAATATAGAGTATAATGAAGGTTCGGATTTTTATTTTTCAAGGAGAATCTATATATGAAGCAAACCTTTACCTTAAAGGAAAAAACAAAGCAAATATGTATCTTGTTAATTCCAATCTTAATTACACAGCTTGGCATGTTTTCGATGGTGTTTTTTAATACAATTATGTCGGGGAAGTACAACTCTACGGCGTTAGCTGGAGTCGCGATTGGCTCCTCCATTTGGAGTCCCATTTTTACTGGGATAAGCGGGATTCTTCTAGCTGTTTCACCCATTGCCGCCCAACGCTTTGGGGAAAAAAAGAGCCATGAAGTTGCATCCGTTGTGAAGCATGGAATTTATCTTTCAATATTGATTGCGCTAGTAGTTATCCTCTTTGGATTTTTTTTGTTAGACCCTATTTTAGACAAAATGAATTTGAATGCTGGTGTTCGAGATACTGCTTTTCATTATCTAATCGGACTTAGCTATGGAATTCTGCCATTATTTATTTTTAATGTACTACGATCATTTATCTATGCCCTTGGCAAAACACGAGTCATCATGATCATCATGCTTTTGTCGCTGCCATTGAATTTCTTTTTAAACTATGTGCTCATTTTTGGAAACTTAGGCTTCCCAGACCTTGGTGGGGCGGGGGCAGGTTATGCAACCTCAATAACGTACTGGGGGATTATGGTAATGACTGTGTTTATCGTCAGAACCAAAGAACCTTTCTCATCGTACCCGATATTTGCCGATTTCAAAGAATTTTCGTGGGATAAATGTAAGGAGATACTAAAGATCGGCGTGCCAATGGGTCTTTCAACGTTCTTTGAAACAAGCATGTTCGCAGTGGTTACGATTCTATTAAGTAAGTTTAATGTCACCACGATTGCTGCCTATCAATCAGCCTTAAATATCGTTTCCTTTTTGTATATGATACCAATTAGTATTTCGACAGCACAAACGGTTCTTGTTGGATATGAGGTAGGGGCTCGTCGCTATAAAGATGCGAAACAATACAGCTGGCTGGGGATTTATTTAGCGATCTTGATTGCGGTTGTCACCGGTTTATTTGTCGTGGTTTTCCGATATCAAGTAGCAGGTTTTTATTCGAATGAAACCGAAGTAATTAATTTAACGGCCAATTTCTTAATCTTTGCGTTGTTTTTTCAAATTTGTGATGCGATTCAGGCTACGGCACAAGCAGCCTTAAGAGGCTATAAAGATGTCAACCTAGCCTTTATTATGACATTAATCGCTTATTGGTTAATCTGTCTTCCGGCAGGATACCTGCTTGCCCATTACACGGGGCTGGGAGCAAGAGGCTACTGGCTCGGGCTAACATTCGGCCTCCTCGCCGCAGGAATAGCCCTTTCCATTAGACTTATCTACATCCAAAAACGGAAATTTGTCAACAAAGCAGTTAGTAGTAAGGTGTGACCAATTGAAACGAAAAAAAATGTAATGGTGTTCTTGCCATTACATTTTTTTATTTTTTGCCCTACGATTTTTGATTAATCTTCTAATGAAAAAAATACCTCCGGCTAGTGCAAATAAATTTAATGAATCACCGAGGTTAATAGTTAAATGGAATGTATTGTTTACTCGAACATCATTTTTATTATTATTTGAACCTGGTTTTTGATTAATCTTTCTAATTTCCCTCACAAAATAGCACCCCCACATTAAATATAGTATAGTCAAATTCACAAAAAATTCCAACATAAATAGGGGAGCTACTTGATATTCTACTAATCTACAAAATAATGACGCCATTCTTAAGGAGAATGACGTCTGTTAAAATATCAATATAGTTTTTTTAGATTAAATAGTTTAGAGAAGAAAGTTTGATTTTTATCAGTAATCTTTAATTCTTCCATAATTAGTTTTTCTTGATTGGTATTAATCCATTTTTGTAATTCTTGCTTGTCTTTACAAAGCGTATAATATGTTTCTCCACCTTTTCCAAGTGCGTTGACAACATATCTACAAGTGTTCGCCATAATGTCCACCTTTAATTAAAATTAGTTTCATATATGGATTATAACAGGCTTCAAAAAATAGTCCATCATTATTTTTCCCCATTTTTTTCAAATAAAAAAGACACTATAAATAGAAATTAGTGTCTCTTAAGTAATAGAAGGTAGTTAAACGTTTTCAGTAGGCTTTTGTTTAAATGTTATCCGCCAGGCTTTTTTATGCATAGTGATCGACAACCAGAACAACATCACAGCGATCACAGGGTGAGCAGCTGCTGCCCAAGGTAAAATAGATATAATATTCGCCGTGAAATACATCACGAAAATCAGTCCAAAGAGTGCATGACTTTGCCACATAGCCCAGCGCGGCAATTTGCCTACAAACGACATCACTAGCATTAAAATTGGAATAACCTCAAATAAGTGCACGAATCCTTCATGGAATGCCCAATTGCTAGGATTCACAAAAACAGCTAAGCCTGCCAAGAACACCTGTGCAACAATACAACAGACAAACAGGCTGCATAATAAAGCAAAACTAATCCTTCCTACACGAAATCTTTGTGGTGTATCATTTTTCTCCATTTATTATTTCCCCTATCCAACCAATAATTCTAGTTTAACAAGTTTTTCATAGGGGCAATATGAACCGGAGGTGTATATTATTCTAAGTCTGTGGTCTTATCTAAAGGCACGATTGATCCTCCGGAAGGATGAAGATGTTCCAGTTCGTACTAGGTAAAGAAAGCTGACAGTATTTTTCTGAGCCCCTATTTACCGAATCAACGTAAAAAGACGACTAACTGTTAATGGAAGAGTCTCCATTTACCGCTACAGCGAAAAAAAGATCCATAACGGTTAATGAAAGAGGTCTCCATTTACCGCTACAGCGAAAAAAGATCCATAAGGGTTAATGAAAGAGGTCTCCATTTACCGCTACAGCGAAAAAAGACCCTCAACGGTAAATGAAAGAGGTCTCCATTTACCGCTACAGCGAAAAAAGACCCTCAACGGTAAATGAAAGGGGTCTCCATTTACCGCTACAAAGAGAAAAGACCCTCAACGGTAAATGAAAAGAGTCTCCATTTACCACTACAACGAAAATGTCGCTCCAACGGTCAATAAAACCATTGGTAATAAGGCACTCAAGCAAAAGCAGAGACTTACTCACCAGACTTAACATATTAGGATTTAGATAATGATGGTGAATGATTTTCTTTTGCTTTCTAAAATGGTCAAGTTTATATTAGAAAGCACAAACATAAAGTAACTTTAAATAAAAACTTTTTACCCCCGTATCTTTTCATCCAACCTAAAACGTTTATAGGGTAGAGAGTGCAAAAGGAGTGAAATCAATGTCACACGAGCTAGAAATTGACTGCATAGATGGAGAGCAAGAAATTGGGTTTGCGGAGGAATTTTGGATGGAGAATTATCCAAAACTTCGACGCTATTGTCATTTTCTCGCCCAAAATGGTTGGGACGGAGACGAAATCGCACAGGAGACGTTTATAAAGGCTCTAAAATATGAAGGCCGCCAGCAAAAGGTGACGAAAGCTTTACTAAACAAGATTGCCTATAATCATTGGATTGATCTGCTTCGAAAAAGAAAAAATGAAACCATAGAGGCTGATCCCGATTTGGCGAATGAAGCTATACTTCATCAATTGGATGCGACCGCAGAAACAGTTGAAATACTCCTCAGAAATTTCACACCCAACCAAGCAATCATCTTTTTGTTAAAAGAAGGGTTTCAATACCAATTGAAGGAAATTGCAGCGATAGTAGATTCTACAGAAATGGCAGTGAAGGCCAATCTTCATCGCGCCAAAAAGCGGCTTGAAAAGGCAAACGAAGAGAGGCAGTTTCATTCAGTGGATTTATTTTGGAATGAGGAAGAAAGGGAGTGGCTATCAGATCTATTTTATGTAGCATTGAAAAATCAAGATCCCACCATCCTCATTCAATCGATTCGTTCGCGATTAATTACCAGTGAAGCCCCTAAACTTGTTTCAGGTAATATATGTACCAAACCTACTTTCACTCCTTCAAGCACTCTCTGTATGGCTGCTTAGCCAAATCGCTTTCAAGGAGGGATTGGAATGAGTACCATTCCATACGTAATTGAACAATCGAATCGCGGGGAACGTTCATATGACATATACTCCAGACTATTAAAGGATCGAATTATCATAATTGGTGATGAAATAAATGAACATACGGCCAATAGTGTCGTGGCCCAATTATTGTTTTTAGCAGCAGATGCACCGGATAAAGAAATTTCACTGTATATCAATAGCCCAGGTGGTTTAACCACTGCGGGTTTCGCCATCTTTGACACGATGCAATACATTAAGCCTGATGTGAGGACGATTTGTACAGGAATGGCTGCTTCTTTCGGGGCGATGCTACTTCTAGCAGGTAAGAAAGGAAAACGTTATGCCTTGCCAAATAGTGAAATTATGATCCATCAGCCATTAGGAGGGGCAAAAGGGCAGGCAACGGAAATTGAAATTTCTGCACGAAGAATCTTAAAGCTCAGAGAGCACATCAACCAAATTATTTCAGAACGGACCGGCCAACCACTTGAAAAAGTAGCAAAGGATACAGATCGAGATTATTTTATGAGTGCCGAGGAAGCGAAAGAATATGGGATTATTGATGAGATTCTCTATCCGAAATGAATTTGAAGTTAGTTTTAAAATTCCGCTAAATTCGGATCTATTACTAGCAAAAACCCAGGTAATAGGTTAATATTTTCCAATAAAAGGTCCTAAGGGGGATGTTGTTTGGAAATAAAAATCGATGATTTAACCGGAACAGATATTGCAAAATTGATAGGTGAACATCTTCACAATATGAAACAGAATTCACCGCCGGAAAGTATCCATGCCCTAAATCTTGATCAATTGTAAAAACCGGAGATTACTTTTTGGAGTGCATGGGAAGGGAAGGAATTACTTGGGTGCGGGGCTTTAAAAGAACTTGATACCAAACATGGGAAATCAAATCAATGCGAACCTCATCCTTGCACCTAAGAAAAGGAGTAGCTAAACAGATGCTCCAACATATTGTTGAAGAAGCAAAAAAGCGCGGAAACAACAGACTAAGTTTAGAAACGGGTTCAATGGATGCTTTTGAGCCCGCTAGGAGGCTCTATGCCAGCTTCGGGTTCCACCATTGTCAACCGTTTTCGGATTATACCGAGGACCCCAATAGCGTATATATGACAATGGAATTATGAGGATGTTGGCAGGAACCGATTATGGATCATGAATTGAAAGAAGTTATTAAAAAATAAATAGAAAAAGGAGTTGATATCCTGACATTGGCAGGTAATCAACTCCTTTTTTATCAACTAGCATAATTGGGCCCAAAATGTCGATCGATCTTCCACGTTATTTTCAATGATGGCGTAGGCAGCATTCGTAATGGCTTGTGAAAGGGTTTTACCGGTAGCATGGATATTATTGAAGCTAGCCTCAGATTCTCCATTAGATGTAAATGTATAGCCATAATCCTTTAATCTTTCAACAATGAGCATGGCATGGTCAAGGTTATGCTCAGGTTGAAAATCAGATTCATGAATGAACATAGCTTTATCATAATCATACCAACGATCCCATCGATTTAACTTCCATCCCAGAATTCTACGTGCAATTGAATCAGTTTTGTTCATATCAGTTACCCCTTCTCTCCCATTTTTAATTTTGGTTTTTCTGTTATGTAACAGATTTTAAATTGTAATTATATTGTATAACACAATAATTGATTTTACTACTATTTATTCGAATTTTTAAAAAATATTTTACTATTGTGATTGCTTATTTGGGCATTATATTTGATGATTAATGTTATAATTTGGATAGTAGAGGGGGTATTTAATGGAAACTTCTAACAAAGATTCAAATCAGTAAAATGCGCCTACTTATATTCATTGGTGTCGTAATCTATCAACTAATCGATTTTTTTTACACAATAAAATAAAAAAAGAGGTGGTCAGTTCACCTCCAAGGATTCGGTCCTTTATTACTTTTCTCGATGCGGGTACATTTGGTGCCATTGCTGCCATGTACCATGTGGATGTTGATGATGCCACTGCTGCCAAGGTACCCAAGGATGTTGTTGGTGCCATTGATGGTGAGTACCATGAGGATATTGGTGATGCCACTGTTGCCAAGGCATATATGGATGTTGTTGGTGCCATTGTTGCCAAGTTCCATGAGGATGTTGGTGATGCCACTGCTCCCAAGGCATAAATTGAGATTGTGATTGACCATGACCGTGAGTCATTCATTTCACCTACTTTATAATAAATTCTATATAGGTTATGCAAAGCATTTTTTTAAGGGTATATTTCTAATGAATTTAGGCAGTATTTCCGAATATTACAACTTGTGTGATATAAAACAAGACTGACCATACTAAGAATATGTGTTCATAAAAAGAACGCACATATTAGATATTAAATCTAACATGTACGTTCTATATTCATCTTTATCGTTTTTTCTTTTTGGAATTATCGACAACAAATTTACTTTTCTTATTAACGACCTCTAAGGTAACTTGAACATGAACATGTAGTTCATCTACATTTTTAACACTGGATACCGTTGCTTTACGCCCTTTAATTTTTAACTCTTCACCTTCGGTTGGTACACGTTGAAGCAGCTGAGTTAATAAAACATTATTGTTTTCAATAAAATGAACAGCGTACATGTTGGTCTCACCTATTTCTTTTGGTATGTGATTCATAAAAATGCTCATATAAAATATATGAGTTAGATGATGAGCACATTACAAAATAAAAAATATTTGAAACGTGTACCTGTTTGGGTCGAATAAGGAAAATCAACATGCATCTTTAAATAGACAGTACGATAACTATGAATTTAGGTAAGTATTAAAAAGATTGGGGGAATTTATATGAGTGGGATTGCAAATACACCAGAACCACCATACTACGCCGTTATTTTTGCTTCACAGCGAACAGAAGGGGATAGGGGGTATGGAAGAATGGCGGACAAAATGGTAGAGTTAGCTTCACAGCAAAAAGGATTCCTAGGTGTAGAGAGTGCGAGGGATGAGCAGTTAGGAATTACGGTTTCCTATTGGGATACCTTAGAATCCATCAAAGAATGGAAGGAAAATGCTGCCCATAAGGTCGCACAAGGAAAAGGAAGAAGGGAATGGTATAAAAACTTTTCTCTCAGAGTATGCTGTGTTGAGAGACATAGCTTTTTCGAAATGTAAATTTCATTTATGTAAATGAGTTAAAGTTAATTTAATAAGTTTCATCTGCCATCGAGGCAGGTGAAACTTAGTTTTTTATTAGACCAATATCTTCACATCTATAATCCTTACAAAACGGACTAAAGATGAATCAATCTTAAACGTGCCTTGGTCATTCTTTACGATATGGTATTTGTTTTGATTCAGCTTTTCAACGACTTCTTGTTCAACATCTTCTTTTTTGACATTAGATTCTTTAATCAATTTTTCAATAATTATCTCGTGATCAAATGTATAACATACTGTATATTCTTTCAAACTAATTACCCTTTCTTTAATTAATATGTAGATATTATTTCTTTTCGACTTTGACTAACCCGCTGCCTAAATTATTCTTATCGAAATAACATATAACGACCTCATGAATTTGTATCTTTTCACCTGAAAGGATGTTCTTAGAAGAAAAAATTATATCTGTTCCGTCCTCACTTTTTCCATAATATTGATTCCCTTTAATTTTAGTAATCTTATATTCTACTGTAGTGTATTTAGATGAAACTTCGTTTTTAGATATTGAATCATTAACAGGAGCTGAAGTATGATTTCTTACTAATACTAAAGCTAATAATATTGATGAGAGCACCAAAAGGATGATTACTCTTTTAAACATTGAATCTCAACCTCCTTCTATGTATTTTAAGAGATAAGCTGGGAAAGTAAATCCTCCTATTTTCCTTAGGTCTTTAGATCTATATAGAAATTCAAGCCCAAACGAAATGTAATTAGTGAGAATAAGATAGGTCACTGAAAAGTAATAAGCTTCAGCACTAGGCAGAAGCTTATTTTACCTTTTTTACATGTATTTCAAATGCTGATCCCCAAAAAAACCCTTCAAAATATATTCTCCATCAGGGACATTCAGTCTTTTATAACCCAGTAAGAACTCTTTATTGTCATAAGGTACTTCTCTAAAAGCAACGGAAACTTCTCCTTGATTACCTATTGTAAGCACAGCATAGGCTGCTAATGGCTGATAATTGCAGCCCAACGAGCTTGGATTGAGATATAGTCGGCCATTGGATTTAAAGTGGTGGATCACGTGATGGTGTCCAAAACAAACGATATCGGCAGTAGATGTACGGTAATGTTCATCAAGCTTTGCTTCGGTTGGTTCTTTATCTAAGGGGATAAACACCTGTTGGTCACTTAAATGGTAATGAACAAAAAACAATTTCTTATCATTGTATACTGCATCTAAAGTCACAGGAATCTCATCTAAAAACGGAATAAACTCCTTGTCAATGTGAGCAGCAATCCATTTATGATGGACTTTCTCTTTCCCTCTGCTATAGGGTTCTTTACCAGCAATGATATCCAGAATCGCTTCATCGTGGTTTCCCATGACAAATGAAATATCAGTACGTGAAGTCAAGAGCCGAAGAACCTCGTTTGTCTCATACCCAATCCCAATCAAATCCCCTAAACAATAAATATGTTCCGTCGTTTGATCCTTATCAATATCATCCAAAACCGCTTTTAAGGCTGAATAATTCCCATGAATATCTGTAATGATAGCTATTTTATGTTCCATTTTTTTATCTCCGTTTTTCATATAGTTTAACTACTTGTATCCAAAAAAATACAAATAATTGAAACCATGTATCTAAGGAGTATTTACGGTCTTTCCCATCCCGACTTTAAAAATCCACCTAAGAATGGGAGGAACGACAAAGTAAATAAAAAGGAGGCGAAAGATTTGATAGCCCGTCACCATGGATAAATCGGCATGGATGACATGCGCGAGAATTCCCATCTGATCCATGCCCCCAGGAGCTAGGGCTAAAAAACTAGTGGCATGGCTAATATGATAAAAACTAACGAGCAGCATACTTAACCCAATGGAGACAAGAATCATAACCATCCCACTTATGAGTGCAAGCGAAATAATTTTTGTTTTATGTTCGAGTTTCTCGGGTTTTAATAATAGCCCAATGTAAGCTCCAATAAATAATTGGGAGGCATCCAGCAAGGATGGGGGTAACGATGGCCCATGTGCCCCAATTAAATTGAAGATGGCTGTTCCTATTATTGGTCCTAATAAATACGGCGTAGGAAAATGAAGTTTTCTAGCAAGTAATGCACAAACCACACAAATCAACCCAAACCAAATAATGGTTGGAAAAAAGGGCCCAGTGGAGACAGCACCACCAGTAACTATGTTAGGAACTGTGTTGGAAGTATTATTAAACAGCGGTCCAAAGATAAGAAAGGGAACAAAGAAAATTATCATTATCAATCGAGCAACTTGGAGAAACGTCACGGTTGTTATGTTAATTCCTTTTAATTCTTCTGCAAATATTATCATTTGAGAAAGCCCGCCAGGAATACTGCCAATCAAGACGGTCGGATAATCGACTCCAGACAGTTTGGATACGACAAAAGCGATTCCAGCACAACAACAAACGAGCAATACCGTCATCAGCAACATAGAAGGCAGTTTTGCCACAATTTCCAGCAGTGCTTCTTTTGAAAACGAGAGACCGATGGAATATCCAACTATAACTAAGCCGGTATCTCGAATCATCCTTGGCCAGTAAAACTGAACTTTTCCGAACCGAGAGCCAATTAATAATGCGGTCATTGGTCCAAGCAGCCATGGAATCGGTGAATGGATGCTGGAAAATAACCCCCCTCCAATTAATGCGGTTACCAATGTTACACAAAAACGAAGCCTTTTATCGTCAATAGTAAATTTCATCAAAGAAGACCCTTCTGTCTAAATAAAATGTTTACTTGTTACGTCCCAAAAATAATTTTATCATGATGTGGAAATTTTATCTAAACTTAAGTAATTTAGGGTTAATCTACACATAATAATGGAGAAGTTATCCAATATATTCTTAAAAGGAGAGGAATATATGAAAGCACCAGTTATATTTGGACTCGGTATTACCTTCATCTTATTCGTCCCACTAGGAATCTATACGAATATCTTCCCGTTTGTCACGATTGGTTTAACAGGCGCGGGTTTATCCTTTATTTTATATAGTTTAAAAATAAAAAACGACTGGAAAGGTTTTAACAGGGTGCAAAAATTACCCATTATTGGTTCATCAGTTGTTTGGATTTATCGTTTAGGTATTCTTGGACTTGGTGCTGTAGCCTTATATAGTGCTTCTTCATTTTGGGCGGATTCACCAGCATACATTAAAAAAAATTACGCAAAAATAGAAGGGATTCCTTCCAAAATTGTTTATGAGAAAGCTACATCCAAAGGTCAAATAGAAGGAACGATTACCGTAATCATCAATAATAAACGACTAAGCATTGCTCCAAATCCACGTTACCCAATCAAAAACAGTGTGGAAGGCCGCCATTTCCTGATAAACTACTTGCCAAACACCGAATGGGTCATGAATTATTCAATTGAATGAATGAAAAAAACTAGGAAAATCACGTACTGTTTCCTAGTTTTTTCGTTCGTTAATTTAATTGTGTCTGGTGAACGACTTCTTTTCGTTTTTCAATGATAATTAATCCACCCAATAACCCTAGAAGGGAGAAAAGTGCAGGGATGATAAAACCATAATGGTAGCCGACACTGATTGCAGATGAATGGAAATGGTCTAATACTTTCCCGAAAATACTTGGTAATAGAACTGCGCTTAAAAATCCACCCATATTGGCAAAACCAGAAACCACTCCGACCTCTTTGATATCAAAAGATTTTCTGACAATCGCAAAGGTTAAGGCACTAGCCCCGTTTCCATATCCAATAACAAAGAAAATAATCGTAAGCATCAGGAGGGGCGGCTTTCCGTTCATGATTAAAAATGACACCCAGGATAAAGCAATAATACAGTGAACAACAACATAAATTCGTTTAATGGAGTCTAAGCGGCTAGAAATCCAGCCAGTTAACGGAGCACCAATAATTGCTCCGATGAGACCGATCATAATCAGCTGACTTGAATCTGAACGAGACAACCCATAAACATGCATCCCATAAGGGACAGCCCAAGAACCAATAAATCCTACATACGTACCAACAGCACCAAAGTGACAAAAGAAGGCGGCCCATGCCTGACGGGTGGTAAAAATGCGGCGTAATAAAACCAGTGTTTTTTCACGAGGTTTCTTAGGCTTATTACTAGTAGTACTTTTCCACGTCATTTTCTTAGGTTTTTTAATAAGCACGATATATAGAAGAACGCTGCAAAGAACCAACATTATTCCTGCTGTTAAAAAAGGTACGCGCCATCCGGATAGCGTTATCCATGACGAAAGGGGCACGGTCGCTAACAAAAAGCCAAAACTTCCAGCCATTCCCGCGACACCCAGTAATCCTACAAATTCTCTTACTTTAAACCATTGACTGAGGATTAAAACTAAATTAACCCATATCGCCGCATCACCCATACCTACCAAAAATCTAGCCAAAAGAAATACGACTTCATGTGAGGCCGTACTATAAATTAATGTACCTATCCCTGTAAGCAGTGCCCCAATCACTAGAAAGAAATTTGGACCAAATCGATCGGACAAGATCCCTACCGGAATTTGTAAGCCAGCATACGCAAAGAATTGAATACTTGCCAATAATCCAATCGTAGAAGCGGTTATGTTAAAATCTTTCATTAATTGGTCGGAAATCAATCCAGGAGCCGTTCGTTGACTCACAATTAATAAATACGTTAATAAGACTGACACAAAAACGACCCATCGATACTTGCTATTTTGTTTTTCCAATGATCTCTACTCCTGTTAGCTATAATTTTTTTATTATACTACATAAATTTGGATTTTTGTCTTTTAAGGTACTGACTTTGTTTAGTGCTACTATTATATTGATATTATTAATTTGGTAGTAAAAAAGTCCTACAATACTAACGCACTAACTTTAATTAGGAAAGGCTCATTTTATCATGAAAATGATGTAAACTCATATACTTAGTTTACACCATTATTAAAGGGGGAATTGGTTCATGAATCAACAAACCTTAATATTGGATTTAGATGACACCTTAATTCATTGCAATAAATATTTTGTAGAATCGAGAAACAGATTTGCAAATGTGATGAAGAAATGGTTTACATCGGTATCAAAGCAAGAAATTCTCGAAAAGCAATCTGAAATTGACATAAAAGGCGTGGAAAAAAACGGCCTGCATTCATCCTTATATACGCAATCCTTAGTGGCAACCTATCGGTATTTTTGCCTAAGATTTGGAAGAAGACTGAAGGGGGCTGAAATTAATCAAATTCAAAAAATTGGTCAAAGTGTTTTTCAACGAAAGGTAAAACCGTTTCCATATATGTATGAAATCCTGGATACCTTACAAGCTGACGGACATCAATTGTTATTATTTACAGGAGGGGATGAAGCAAACCAAAGGAGAAAGATTACTCAATTGAGGTTAACGGATTACTTTGAGGACAGAATCTTTATATTTGAACATAAAAACACCGATTCACTGCAGCAGATTCTAAATAATATCAACACAGATAAAAAGTGTACTTGGATGATTGGAAATTCACTCAAAACGGACATCAAACCGGCGCTTGAACTGGGAATCAATGCGATCCATATACCTGCTGAGATCGAGTGGAGCTATAATATTGTCGATATCGAAATCGAACCAAGCGGGACTTACGCTCAATTAAAATCACTTGTACATTTGCCGGAGTTTATCAGAGAACAAGCATATAATACTGCATTAAATAGGGGAAGGAATTCTGTCAAAGAAATACTGTCAATTTATTTAAATAAAGAGGTTCAAGCCTAAACATTGAAGTAGAGTGGTTTCCTTTCGGGAGCCACTCTTTATTTGTTTAAAAAGTTAATTTGTTAGAATAGTAGTTATGGCTGATTTAGAGTATAATAAACTTATCTATCTTAGTAAGGAGATACCTACATGAGCATTAAACAAAAGTATAATTTTTTTCAACGTTTTGGACGTGCTTTTAAGTTAAATATAATTAAACTGCTCAGGTCTCCTGGTGGAGCCAAAAAAGTATCCTTAGGATTTGCACTTGGCCTTGGCTTAGAAATGTTGGTTCTGTCAACAGGATCACTTATCTATATATTATTTGTTCCAATTGTCCGATTAGCGAAAGGTTCATTACCTGCATCGATTATTGGAAATGTGATCGGAAAATTAACACTGCTCCCGGTTATTCTATTACCTTTTGCAAAAACATTAGGGAAATTTCTATTTCCAATGAAGGTTCATTTCGGGAACCATTCCTCGTTTTCGTTTAAAAAATTAATCCATGGCGATTTTCATACGCTTGTAAGTATCCTTCATGGAGGAATTCATACGTTAATAGGAATGTCCATTTTTGGGTTAATTCTTGGTATTTGTTCTTATTTTATTGTGTATCATTTTTATGAAAAGGAAAAAGCCAAAAGGCAAAAAAGAAGAAGAGATAAACGGGAAGTTCCTCTTAATTCAATCAATCAGAACTATATTTAAGTAGTGTTGCTAGGAAAACGTCTTCAATGGAAGGGGTTTTCTTTTTTAATTTGGACTAATCTTTTCTGGAGAATGTACATATTAATAGTTGAGGTGAAAATTGTGGAAATTTTACATTCGAAATTTGATTTACATACCCATCATGAGCGGTGCGGTCATGCGCGCGGAAAAATACAAGATTATATCGAAGCCGCCATTGAAAGAGGATTAAATGTGATCGGTATCGCTGATCATTCTCCATACTTCAGCAGTGAGGAGGATCAACTCCATCCCAACATCGCCATGGCAAAAAGCGCATTTCCCGAATATATTAATGAAGTCCTTCAATTGAAACAAATCTATAGAGAGAAAATCGACGTGCTGCTTGGGGTAGAGTCTGATTTCTTTCCTGAGTCCGTTGAGATTTACCGCTCCTGTTTTGAGCCGTATCCTTTTGACTACATCATTGGATCTGTTCACTATGTGGACGGAGTAAGTATTTTTAATAAAAAGCGATGGAACGGCTTAACAGAAAAAGAAAAGATCAAGTCGAAAGAAAATTACTACTCGCTGATTGAGCAATCCGCACGAAGTGGTCTGTTTCAAATCCTCGGCCATATTGATGCCATGAAAGGATTTTATCCTGCTTTTTCTTCCATTCAGACAGCTGCGGTTGAACATACCCTAAAAGTGATTGGAGAAAATGATATTGCAATTGAAATCAACACCTCTGGAAAAACCAAGGACGTTGGCGGCTGGTATCCGTCGGACGATATTCTTGAAATGGCTCTACACTATGGTGTGAAAGTAACCTTTGGATCCGATGCCCATGATCCGCATCGAGTGGGGGACGATTTTGATCTAGTTCAGCAGCGTCTCAAGGAAATTGGGTTCAAGGAATGGGTTTATTTTAAGAACAAAGAGAGAATGATTGTTAGGATTTAGACAGCCGGTCGTCGATTTATTCAATAAAACGCCCTTCACATTCATTTAGAAAAATGAATCGTGGCGGGTGTTTTTTTGTTGCTCAAAATTGTCTAGAATTTTGCTTTCCATTATGATGAATAAGGGGGAACCTTAATGTTTGCAATGGAGGAAAAAAATGAAATTCAAAAAACGATTAAAAAGACTCGGACTATTTTTGATTTTATTAATTGTATTTATGTTCTTTAATAATAGCTCTTTATTAACGAAGGATCGTAAGGGTGAGCCATTCTTGCTGGCACATCGTGGGCTTGGCCAAACTTTCACTATGAAAGGGATCGAGTGGGATACATGTACAGCGGAGCGCATTTATAAACCAGAGCATCCCTACTTAGAAAACACGCTTTCCTCGATGAAGGCTGCCTTTGATGACGGTGCTGATCTAGTCGAATTAGATATAAAACCAACAAAAGATGGTCAATTTGCGGTGTTCCATGACGGGACCCTTGAGTGCCGCACAAATGTGAAAGGGTCCACCAAAGACTACACGATGGCAGAACTAAAAAAGCTAGATATTGGTTACGGATATACAGCTGATAATGGTAAGACTTTTCCGTTCCGGGGAAAAGGTGTGGGCTTAATGCCTTCACTTGACGAAGTGATGACTCAATTCCCTGATCAACCCTTTCTGATACATATTAAAAATGCGGATCCAAAAGAGGGGTCGATGCTTGCTGGATTTCTATCAAAACTAGCGGATAAACGTCTTGATCAGCTTACTGTGTATGGTGATGATCAACCAATTGCTGCATTAAAACAAGAGCTTCCAGAACTACGAGTGATGTCTATGGCTACACTAAAAAGCTGTTTGATCCCATATTTAGGAGTGGGATGGACAGGTTATATCCCATCAGCGTGTAAGAACACACAATTACATGTTCCTGAAAAATATGCACCACTTTTATGGGGCTGGCCGAATAAATTCTTAAATCGGATGGATGAAGTAAATACCAGAGTCATAGTGGTCGCAGGTGATGGAGGGTGGTCTGAAGGATTTGATTCAGCGGAAGATCTAAAACGACTTCCAGATCACTTTACTGGAGGCATATGGACGAATCGGATTGATAGAATTGCCCCGTTAGTTAAAGGGGCAGGGCAATAGTCTATGTTAACACAATAAACCGAAGGAAATGAGTCTTCCTTCGGTTTTATACTGAACTTTTTCTAAATTGATGTTTAAATTGATCCATCATTTGCTCTGAAATGGCGGTATACCCAGCCAGGTTTGGATGGACACCATCAGGAGAAAGATTCTGCAGATGTGCCCCGTTTATGACCTTCGTTGTCTCGATGACGATTGACCCGGGGACTTTGTTTGCAGCATCATATATATTAATATTCCACTTCGGGAGCATTTTATCTGCCAATGGATACAATTGGTCATCAGGTGATAATGGATTGTATAATTCTAAAAAAATAATCGTGGCGTTTGGGTTAAGCATGGTTATTTTCGCCGTAATATCTGTTAGATTTTTCGAGAAATTGGTCTTTAATTGGTCGTAGCCTTGAATCACCGAACGAAAATTTTGACCCTTTGCCAGTTGTAGAATATCATTGCCGCCTACATTAATCGTGACAATATCAGACTGCTTGATCGATTCATCAAATCGACCTTCCTGAACCAGGCTGTTTAATTCACTACTGGTAATTCCATTGATTCCTTCGTTTTGTGTGACAATTCTTTTGGAAGTTTGTGCTGCCAATTTGCTAGAAAATAGACTGACAAAATTCTTCTCCTTTGGTGCACCGACTCCGCGAACGATAGAATCGCCAATGGCCAAATGATGAATTTGAGCCATTTTTGCATTACGATAATAATTAAGATAGGAGGTTTGGTTAGAGCTTTTGTTCACCACAACCGAATGTTTTTTCATCTGATGTATTTGATACTGCGGATAATAAATCCACGCAGAAATACTAAGTCCAATGAGCAATATACAAACAAAAAGATATTTTACTAGTTTCATACCATCCACTCCTTGAATATTCTATTATATCAGAATATCAAGTGAAGAAAGTAGAATGTGATTTCCAATAAAAAGGAGGATAATGTCAAATCTCTTTTGAAAACCAAAGAAAAAGGTCATCATCCAGGTGATGATGACCAATCACATCAAATTATCTAAACATCCTGTTTACGAAATTTGAAAAGTCGTCCCAAAGGTCGTTTCTGTTTGTTCCAGTCCGAATATCATTCGAATAGTTCGTCATTTGACCGAAAGTATCGGTATCGTAAGAAATGTAAACATTGTCGATACTGCGGTCAGCTGCACGAACTTGGTTTATGATTTTTTGATCTAGTGTATTGATTCCGCGTGCATTTGTTCTTGTTCCTCTGGTTCCAGTAATATTAGCGTTGTTGATATTACCTGTTGTAGCATGCAAATTGGCAGAGCCATTGGTACCTGTCGTACCTGAATTATAGCCATTTCCATAAGTGGCATTCATATTTGGACCAGTCCCCGTTGTGCCGCCACGTGCACGAGTCCCATTTTGAGTCCCCTTTAATCGAACAGCTACATATGCATCATTGTTGCGAATGATCACATTTGCTTGATCAACTTCCTTTAAGCTCTCCACGTTTCGAGTCGCACGGGCCGAAACACGTAAATTTTGGTTAGCGACATTCCTTACATTCACACCATTAATAGCATTGTTTCTAACATTATTGAAACCTAAATCGTTGGTATTATTATTGGCCGCATTATCATTGTCATTTGCACAGCCTGTTAAACCCAATAGGGTCGTTGCTAAAACAAAAGTCATCCAGCTTTTTCTCACCACAAAAGTCACTCCCTTAAAAAAGTCTTACAAACTTATCGTGACCTGTTTAAGTGAATGTATTCGAGGGGAAATGCAGGGAAATTTTGAGTGGAAACAGATCAAATGACTGTTTCCCCAAGTAGCAGTACTTTTAATTGTTCCTGGGGAAGCTGCTGTTTTTCCCATTCACGGTGCAGACGCTCTAAGGCTTCTGGTCCAGTGTCATCAGCTAACCGATACGTACCATAATGCATGGGAACGAAGGATTTTGCTTTTAATTCAATGAAGGCCTTCACACTATCTTCTGGTGAGATATGTGCAGGGGCCATGAACCATTCTGGCTCAAAAGCACCTATAGGCATAAACACTGTATCAATAGAAGTAAAACGCTCCCCTATTTGTTTAAATCCACTAAAATATCCTGTATCCCCGACAAAGTAGAGCGTTTCTTGGGGGGATTGAACTATCCAGCCTCCCCAATGAGAGGTATTCATATCAGTAAGAGATCTTCTTGTCCAATGTTGCGCAGGAACAAAATGGAACGTTATCCCGCCATATTCTAAATTTTCCCACCAATTCAATTCCGTCACATCCGAATAGCCTTTTTTGTTGAAAAGAGACGTAAGACCAGCGGGGACCAAGTATTGGGGATTTCCTTTTAATTTTTTCAAGGTAGGGAAATCCAAATGGTCATAATGGCCATGAGAAATAACGACCACATCAATTTCTGGGAGATCTGCTAACGAGATGCCAGGTTCGGTTAATCTTTTTTCTAACCCCATCCTTTTTGCCCAAACAGGATCGGTAAGAATATTGATTCCATTTAGTTGGATCAAAAAAGTGGAGTGGCCCACCCATGTATAAGATGTCCTAGTTTTATTTTCCTTTATTTCACGTACCATTTTTAAAGGATATTGTTCAATGTTAATTGTTAAATCTTTCACTTTCTTTTTCCGTTCTCTTTGCCATTTCCGCAGCTCTTTAAACGATTTGTAACTAGTCACATTATCCAAATTCGAATAGATCTTCATGATTCGTCTCCTTGATTTTCCACCTTTTATGTTTAGTACAGAATATCATGATTCACGGTAAACAACCTAAGAAAACAGTCAGCACCAAACCAGAATCATTTTACAGCGCCAAGTAAATAATACCTTTAAATGTCTCTTGGTGATGAAGGAAATGATTAGAATATAGGGCGAAAGTAGGGATTGAAAGGCAAAAAAAGAAAAGCACCCATTAGAGTGCTTTCCATCATATCTTTACTTACTGAATAAACCTTTTACGCCCTTGTAAATTAAGACGAGTGAGAAGACAAGAACGGTCAGTATGCCAATGATATCAGTAACCGGGGAAATGCTTTCAAGAAATGAATCGGCTAAAGGAACTCTAATAAGTGCAAAACCAGACAAAATCGAAACAAAAAATAATAAAATTCGATTATCCATTGGTTCACCCTCCTTCCTATGCGATTGATAAAATATATGTCAATCTCGTTACAAATATGTCAATTATGTGAAAGAATAAAATATAAAATTTGTATTTACAATTATATTTATGCCGAAAAGGTTAACATTAAAAGAAAACAGTATTTTAAATCTGTAGAATTCTTTGATGGAGTTGAAAATCAATGGAGCACCATAACCCCAAGATAACATCGGCTGAAATTTCAATGTTATGGAGTACATATGTTGGTGATTCAATGGCGATTTGTATTTTAAGTCATTTTTTACAAACGACCGAAGATCAGGATATTAACCCTATTATTGAATTCGCTCTAGAATCTGCTCATGACCATCTCCATCTAATATCAGAGTTATTTACAAAAGAAGGTATTCCTCTACCAAATGGATTTGGAAAACAGGATGTGAATTTACAAGCAAAAAAACTATTTTCTGATGTAACGTATATGCGTTACTTGCACCATATGGGAAGGACGGGATTGAATACATATAGCTTAGCTAAATCCATTTCCTCTAGAGAAGATGTGCGTTACTTATTCAAAAGATTTTATGACCAAACGGAAACCCTTTATGACAGAAATACAAAAATGATGCAGGAAAAAGGGGTATTTATTCGGTCTCCATATATTTCCTATCCAGAAAAGGTAGAATATATTACGGATAAATCTTTTCTTGGAGGTTTACTCGGGCACCGGCGTCCACTGCTTGCCATGGAAATTGCCCATTGCGGGGTAAACATTGAGGTATCAAACGTAGCTAAAACGATGCTTTTAGGATTTAGCCAAGTAGCTCAGTCGAAAAAAATTAGCGACTATTTTAAAGAAGGGTATGATTTAGGTAAGAAAATGGTGGAAGATTTTATGATAAAATTAAAAGAGGATGACAATTCCTATCCTTCCACATGGGATTCAACGATTACAGCAAGCACGGAAGCTCCTTTTTCAGATAAACTAATGCTATTTCATACCAATACGCAGAGTGCGATTGGAATTGGGGACTTCGGACTTGCCATAGCCGCCTCACTTCGTAAGGATTTAGCCCTATTGTATGAGAAATACCTTTTGAAGGTTGGAGCTTATGCGGAGGATGGGGCAAAAATTATGATTGATCATGGTTGGTTTGAAAAACCGCCTCAATCGATAGATAGAGAAGCTATCAGAAACCAAAATAAATAATCACAAAAACAATGTGAATGGAGGGTTATTTTAGCTTTAGCTAAAATAACCCTTCTTTTTTATGCGGCTGTTGTTATTTTCTTAAGGTTGAAAAAACCCAACATATTGACAGATTAACGAAAAATATGATATTAAATATATGGAATTAGCACTCGGTAAGTTAGAGTGCTAATAGTTCTGATTTACTGCCTAAATCAGAGATTACATAATCGCATTTTAAAGTGGAAAGGGGATTTTTCTATGTCGAAGAAACAATTTCAAGCAGAATCGAAACGATTACTAGAAATGATGATTAACTCCATCTATACACACAAAGAGGTATTTTTAAGAGAGTTACTATCCAATGCAAGTGATGCGATTGATAAAATCTATTACAAAGCTTTAACTGACGATTCTTTACGATTTGACAAAGACAACTATTTCATTAAATTGATTCCGGACCAAGAGAACCGAACATTGAAGATTCTAGACACTGGGATTGGAATGTCAAAGGAAGACTTGGAAACGAACCTTGGAACAATTGCCAAAAGTGGCTCCCTAGCCTTTAAAAAGGAAAATGAAATTAAAGATGGCTATGACATAATTGGTCAATTCGGGGTGGGTTTTTATGCTGCATTCATGGTAGCTGATGTTGTTACCGTTATTAGTAAGGCATTAGGCAGTGATGAGGCATATAAATGGGAATCCACAGGTGCTGATGGTTATACAATAGAGCCGGTTGAAAAAGATTCTGTCGGTACAGAAATTATTTTAAAGATTAAAGAAAATACCGAAGATGAAAACTATGATGAGTATCTACAGGAATATCGCTTAAAATCAATCATTAAGAAATACTCTGATTTCATTCGTTATCCGATTAAAATGGATGTTACCAGCAGAAAACTTAAGGA
Organism: Neobacillus sp. MER 74; assembly: GCF_023714155.1. NCBI lineage: Bacteria > Bacillati > Bacillota > Bacilli > Caryophanales > Bacillaceae > Neobacillus > Neobacillus sp. MER 74. The sequence goes on along the minus strand of NZ_JAMAUV010000013.1, from coordinate 53,007 downwards.
TGGCAGTGAGTCCGAATACGAGGAATATCATGAAGAACAAATCATCAATAGTATGGTTCCAATTTGGAAAAAGAATAAAAGTGAGTTAACTGATGAGGATTACGAGAACTTCTATGCGGAAAAACGCTATGGTTTTGATAAACCGATCAAACATATCCATATCAGCGTAGAAGGGTCCATCCGGTACAATGCTATTCTTTACATCCCTGAAAAAACGCCTTTCGACTTCTATTCGAAAGAGTTTGAAAAGGGCCTAGAACTCTATTCAAATGGCGTTCTGATCATGGATAAATGCGCAGACCTGCTGCCTGACCATTTTAGTTTTGTCAAAGGGATGGTGGACTCCGAGGATTTATCGCTTAACATTTCAAGGGAAATGCTCCAGCATGACCGCCAGTTGAAGCTGATTGCGAAAAATATTAATAAGAATATCAAGAGCGAATTACTAAGCCTGCAAAGAAAAGAAAGAGAAAAATACGAAGAATTTTATCAATCGTTCGGTCGTCAATTAAAGTATGGAGTCTATAGCGACTTTGGTGCCAATAAAGAATTATTACAAGACTTGATCATGTTCTACTCATCTAAAGAGAAGAAACTCGTTACGCTGGATGAATATGTGTCAAGAATGCCTGAAGATCAAAAGTACATTTATTATGCTTCCGGTGAATCAATTGATCGAATTGAGAAATTACCACAGGCTGAATTCGTGTCAGAAAAGGGCTACGAAATCCTTTACTTTACTGAGGATATCGATGAATTTGCCATCAAAATGTTAATGAACTACAAAGAGAAAGAATTCAAATCAATCTCTAGTGGTGACCTAGGAATCGAAGGGGAAGATACCAAAGATGATTCCGAATCCAAAGAGCAAGAAAGCAAAGAACTCTTTGATTATATGAAAAACATTTTAGCGGATAAAGTGAAGGATGTAAGAATCTCCAAAAGACTGAAGTCCCACCCAGTCTGCCTGGCAACAGAAGGAGACATTTCAATTGAAATGGAAAAAATTCTTGCAGCTATGCCTGATAATCAAAATATCAAAGCCGACAAAGTATTAGAAATCAATAAAAACCATGAAGTCTTCCAATCCTTAAAAGAGGCTTTCGAAAATGATAAAGGTAAATTGGACTTGTACACCAAGTTATTATACAATCAAGCCCTATTGATCGAAGGACTACCAATCAGTGACCCAGTAGAATTTACAAATGATATATGTAAAATAATGGTGTAAACCATTGATACTCTTATATGCCGTCCTCACAATAAAGTGAGGGCGGTTTTTTGTACCACTGCTGATACAGTTCAAACAAACTTTATTCCAATAACAATAATAATCATCCCGTTACAGAAATTACCTTCATAGTGAATGGGTACTTGGACAACCTTATTATTGAAAGAAGAAAGGAGTCCAAAAAAATGCCTGTAACAAAAATGGAAGAAAAGAATTCTTGGCAAGAAGTGCTAAAGGTAGTAAAAGCACTTGATCCGAAAAAACTTGAGGTTATTAAGGCAACTTTACCTGTAGTTAAAGAGCATGGTGAGGCTATTACCAAGCAATTTTACAAGCGAATGTTTAAAGAGCATCCGGAACTTCTAAACATTTTTAATCAAACACACCAGATTACGGGGCATCAGCCGAAAGCATTGGCAGATGCCGTTTATGGAGCTGCCGCAAATATTGAAGATTTTAGTCAGATCATGCCAGTTCTAGAGCGTATTGGGGAGAAACACCGGAGCTTACAAATAAAGCCTGAGCATTACCCCATCGTGGGGGAAAATCTTCTGGGAGCTATTAAGGAAGTATTGGGCGATGCAGCTACCAATGAAATCATGGACGCATGGGCAGATGCCTATGGTGTAATCTCCGATGTGTTTATCCGAATGGAAAATAAAATGTATCAAACCACAGAGTCGATGCCGGGAGGTTGGGCAGGATTCAGGGATTTCACGGTCGAGAAAAAAGTGAAGGAGAGCGATGTGATTACGTCCTTTTATTTAAAGCCAAAGGATGGAAAACAAATTTCTACCTTTATCCCAGGGCAATACATAACGGTGAAAATGGAGAGTCCAGATGAAAAATATACCCATCTTAGGCAGTATAGTTTGTCTGATAGTCCCGGTTTAGACTATTATCGTATCAGTGTAAAGCGGGAGGATTCGAAAGGGGACATACCGGCCGGAGTGGTATCATCCTATCTTCATGATCATGTCAAAGAGGGGGATATTATCCCGATTACTGCGCCTGCAGGTGACTTTTATTTAGATATAGAATCAAAACGTCCATTAATATTAATTAGTGGAGGGGTCGGGCTTACCCCAATGATGTGTATGTTAAATACAACAGTGAAAGAAAAACCAGATCGTGATATTTATTTTATCCATGCCGCGATAAATAGTCATTTTCATGCATTTAAAACACATGTAAACGATTTGGCAGCAGAGCATAAGAACGTAAAATCATTTGTTATTTATGAAAAGCCATCAGAAGAAGATCGGGAAATGAAAAGATTTGATAAGGAGGGGTATATAACTCTTGATTGGATTCAACAAGTGGTGCCTTCCAAGGATGCTGATTTTTATTTTTGTGGACCAGAGCCTTTCATGAAAGTGGTCAATAAATCATTAAAACAATGGGGGATACCAGACGAACAAATTCATTATGAATTCTTTGGTTCGTTCGGAAGTTTAGACGCTGACATTTAAGACAAAAAAACACCATTTACGACTCTCTTCTGAATTAAGAAGGGAGTTTTTGAATTGGACAAAAAAGGCGGGATATTAGTAAGTAATAATGTACTAATTTCAAAAAAATATTTGTTTTTTTATCGATTTGATATATAATTCATTACTATAATAGGAGTTGATCAAAGATCATGTCTGAAATTAGTAAAGAATATATCGAGTTAATTCCGAATGTATTTAACAGTTTTCAGCGAATAAATCAAAAAGCTAGTAACCTGTCGCATTTACAGAACCAAATCCTAGAATTCGTATTTATGAATCAACGTGCCCTGACAATCAAACAAATAAGCGATGGACTGAATATACCTAAACAGCAAATGACCGACTTAGTTAAGCGTTTATTTGAGCAAGGATTTATTACGAAAAGTCAAAATAAAGATGATAAAAGGTCGTTTGTTATCGAGCTAACGGAAAAAGGAAAAGCCTCACAGCAAGAAAAATGGACGAAAATTCACCAAAATTTTATGAATGATTTGTCGAAGCTAACGAGTGAAGAGCAGCTGGATCTTCAATATGCTTTGCATAAAGTTAATTATCTGCTTAAAATAATGGAGGAAAGATAGTATGAAATTAGATTTACAATCCGTTCAAGGCACGATGCTAATACCCCTTTGGGGACGCGCAACAGCAAGTGAGAAGAATCCAGAAATTTTATATGACAAAGAAGCAATAGAGATCATTGCAGGCTGCCACTTTGATTTTACCGAAATCGCCAAAACTTTTGGTGAATACGGCGGGATTAGCTATCTCGTTCGTGCACGGAAAATGGAAGATACCATACGCAAATTTATCAATAAGCACCCTCGGGCGACCATTGTTAACATTGGTTCTGGACTTGATACAACCTTTTCAAGAGTAGATAATGGGACAATAAACTGGTACAACCTTGACTTACCTGATGCCATCGCTTTCCGCCAATCTCTTATCCCGGATACACCTCGGAACTCCAGTATCGCCAAATCATTTTTTGATGTGTCATGGTTTGATGATGTAATCTTTAATAAGGAAGACGGTATACTTTTTATATCTGCAGGGGTTTTCTATTATTTTCAGGAAAGTCAATTAAAAGAAATCTTTCAGAAAATGTCGCTCTTTTTTCCAGGCGGCGAAATGTACTTTGATGCAGAGTCAAAAATGATGCTAAATATCTCTAATCGAACCGTGGAAAAAACAGGGAATAAAGGTGCGAAGATGTATTTTTATGTAAATAATCCTAAGGCGCTTGAAGGCTGGTCGCCAAACATAAAGTTACTTTCCTCTGTATCGTACTTCAAAGGAATCCCTGCAAGGAAAGAGTGGGAAAGTGGAACGCGTGTAATGGTAAGGTTGATTGATTTATTTAAACTGTTGAAGTTTATCCACTTGGGTTTCGAAAAGGAAAATTAGTTAGTTGTGACAACAAGAAAGGCTGATTAGATGTTATTTGATTTAGATCCATCGTTATTATTTATTTTAGTTGTTTTTGGCTTTTTAGCTGCATTTATTGACTCTGTGGTTGGCGGCGGGGGGCTGATTGCCTTGCCGGCCTTGTTATTTACCGGTTTGACACCAGCGGCTGCCGTGGCAACCAATAAACTTGCTGGAACAATTGGTTCCTTAACAAGTACAGTGATGTTTTATCGGTCAGGAGAGCTTAATTTAAAATCGGTCTACAAATTGTTTCCACTAACATTTATTGGTTCGATGATTGGTGCGTGGACGGTTCATTTAATGAATCCCGAGTTGTTAAAGCCATTGATGCTAATCATGCTCGCAGTGGTAGCAATTTATACGATTTTTAAAAAAGATTGGGGCAGTATTTCGACGGACAAAAAATTCGCCATCCACCATCAAATCATGTTTATGTTGGCCATCTTTGCCATCGGATTCTATGATGGCTTTATTGGTCCTGGAACAGGTTCATTTTTAATCTTTGCCTTTTTAATGATGGGCTTTAATTTTTTAAAGGCGGCTGGAAATGCCAAGTTTTTAAACTTTGGAAGTAATATTTCTGCATTGTTGATGTTCATTTATTTAGGACAAGTTAATTATGCCTACGGGATACCAATGGGTCTGGCACAAGTAGCTGGAGCTATTGTAGGTTCGAAATTTGCAATCAAACGCGGCAGCGGCTATGTCCGTGCCCTTTTTATCGTTGTTACCTTTTTATTGTTAGCAAAAAATACCTATGATTATTTTCAATAGCAGGGAATAAACACAGTTAGAATTGATTACTAGGAAATGAATTTAAGTGACGGATGTAAGAATTAAAGAACTAGCCGCCGTTTTGGCCGCTGGTTCTTTTTGTGCTGTTGTAGGGATATAAAATATTATCTTAGAATATGACTGAGAATAAAGGAAAAACTAGTAGGAAAAGTAGGTTTAGGGAGTCTTCATGAAAACAATTAAGCCGATTAAATTAAACACATATAAAACCTATATAAATGAAAATTTAACGTCAGCAGAAATGGGTAAACTTTGGGCTACCTATATGGGAAACAGCATGGGAAAGTGCATTTTAAGTTATTATCTTCAACATGTTGAGGATAGTGATATTAAGACTTTGTTAGAAAATGCCTTAAAATTAAGCGTAGAATTTATGAAAATCACTGAAGGGATTTTTCAAAAGGAGAATTTCCCTATACCAAAGGGATTTTCAGAAGAGGACGTAAACCTAGGGGCTCCACGGTTATTTCAAGATGAATTCTATGTTCACTATCTTAAATATGCGTCAAAAGCAGGAATGAGTATTTATAACGTCGCCATCCCTCTTGTTTATCAAAAGGATGTAAGTGAATTTTTCAGGTATTGTATGGATTGCACTATGGATTTAATGAACCAAATCAAAGAAATATTAATGAATAAAGGTCTAATAATTAAGCCGCCTTTAATTCCAATTCCAGATAAAGTGGAATTTGTTCATCAGGATTTTTTAAATGGTTTCTTTGGACATGTAAGACCTTTGCACCCATTAGAAATCGCACACTTTTACGATAATATTGAAAATAATGTAACGAGTAAGGCATTAATTATGGCTTTTGCCCTAGTGGCAAAGGATGAAAAGATTCGGAAATTATTTGAAAAAGGAAGAGATCTTACAACAACAAATATTCAAAACTATATGCAAAAACTACATGATGAAAATTTGCCTGCACCATCTTTTCTTGATGATTTAGTGACAACATCTACTTTTTCTCCCTTTTCCGATAAGATAATGCTATTTCATAAAATGGATATGTTTTCAATGAAAATAAGGGGATTTGGAAATTCGATAGCTGTAAATGGTAGACACGATGTTGGGCTCGTTTATACTAAATCGTTTACGAAAATTGCTTCTTTTGTTGAAAGTGCAGCAAAAATCTATATTGAGAAGGGGTGGATGGAACAAGCACCACATGCACCAGAAAGAGAAAAATTAGCTACCAATTAGTCGAGTGTAATGTAATTCAAAATCAAAATATACCAAAAAAAGCCCGAAATCAAATGAATTCGGGCTTCCTTTATTGTTATTCCATCAGACTCTTTCTTTTTTCTGTCATATACGGCTTGATCGACTTCCAGCATGCTTAAAAAAAAGGGGACCGTTATTTTCGCTAACAAATGTGGAGCCTAAAAGCGGAACTTAATTATTGTTATGAGGCGGATTTTTTCTTGTACCAGGTATAAAAAGTTCCTGCGTCTTCCTTCGAAACTCCATATAGTTCAGTATCATGTGTTGGTTTAGCCTTATTGGTGAATTGGAGGGTTGCTACACCAAAGCGACGCTGCAGCCATGTATGTTTTACCGTAATCTGTTGAATCCGTTCACGATGGGTAACAAAGGTTTCATTTGTTAAACCGCCTTTTCTGACTTGGATGGTATTTCCTTCACGCAGATAACTAGTAAACCAGTAGTCTAGGATCCGAAGTAAAACTGAAATGACAAAGACAATAGAAGCGATCCAAAGCCACTCCGGTTTAAAAATCCATAGCCCATTAATCGCCAGAATCGTTAAATAATAGGGATGGAGGAGTTTAAGCCAGAGGACTTTCAGCGGGAAACGCTCCATATGTTCTTCAATCCGATATTCAGGCAGGATTGTGTGTAAAACCCGATAGGCTTCCTGCTTAGGCATAAAAGGATATAATGAACTGGTTTCTTCCTTTTCTTCTTCTTCGAAGCCCCCTGCACTGATAAGTTTGATAGCAGCGAGTCCGAGTATCCGCTTCAGAATGGATTGTTCAACGACTATGGCTTGTACTCTATGTTTCGGGATGGAAAAGCTGACAAAACGGCCAACGCCTTTTTCAATATAAATCCGCTCATCATCGTCACTAATGACAAAATTCCCATACTTCCACATGGTTTTGAAAAAGCCTAACACAGCGGATAATCCAAGGGCAAGGACAAAAAGAATTATCATTACCCACCAATGGATCAGTAAGTAATCAAGCGCATTCTTCGCAGTTTTCTCGATGTGTAAATAATCCGCTAGATTGGTATAAATCGCACCTAATAAAGGGAAAATAGCCAAGAAACTGAGTGAAGTGAAAGATGCCTTTACGATATCCTTTTTGGTGGAGCGGAAGTGAACCTTACCCAGTTCGGTTTGAACGACTACTCCTTCATCTCTCGCCTCAATCGAATCTTGTTTTTGCTGCAAATGGATGATAATTCGTTCTTTTTCTTCGTTTGTAATCATGGGAAACTCAGCAGAGGCATTTTCACCACTTGTACCGGTTTCAAGAGTTAGGGAAGTAAGACCAAACCATTGATGTACAAAAGTGGTACTCGAAGTTTGGTTATGGACCCGGTCTAAAGCAAATGTACGCTTTTCTTTAACAAATACCCCTTCATATAGAACAATGGAATCCCGGTCAATTTCATAGCGGTGAAAAAACCATCTCAATAGAATCGAAACCAATCCCCATAATGTAATAATGAGAAAGAGATAACGGCCCCAAATGACCCAATTTGAAGTGGAGGAAGCTTTAAGCACAAATAAAAAGAGAAAGAACCAAATCGAACTTTTGACTAACTTTACCGTTTCAACAACGATAATGGCGGGGTGATACCTTTTTGCCGTTTGGTTCATGCTCTTTCTCCTCCTCCTACCTGTGAATCCTGGATTTTTGCATAAATAGCAATTTCTGCTTGTAGTCTTTTTGCTTGTTCCGAAGCAATGGCAGGTATGACATGACTAGAAGTAGTGGTGCCAATTTCTATTTTGTATAGTTGATAATGCCGCATGATGGGTCCTTGTTCAGTGCGAACGTATTCAACTTTTTCCATCGGGATTAACGTGTGTTGTGTTTGCCATTTCCCATGTTTCAATTGAATAAATTGGGGGTCAATTTTATACCGCCACGTCTTCTGCAGAAAGACTGGTTCAATCAGTATGGAATAGATCGCGGATAAGATGGTTATTCCACCAATTATATAAAGAACGACACCAATCCATCCATACCAGTTCAATATCTCCGTGCAAACAATTAAAACCCCAATAATAAGAAAGACGATTCCATGCCCAACAGAATTTGATATTCTCCACATTTTTACCGCATCAGCCGAAATAGTTTCTGTGGGTTCCTCTATTTGTATGTACATATATTTCACCTCAAATATCGTATACGTTTCATTCTATCAAGAAGTTTCACTAGATACAGAATCGTTATATTTTAATTTTTTATTTGACGCCAATATTCCTCTTGTTTTTAGCTTTTTTCATATTATGCTACGATGGAAAGGAAGAGAAAAATTCAATTATTATATGGAGGCACAATCATGTATAGCTTTAAGAACGATTATAGCGAAGGCGCACATCCTAGAATTTTAAATGCATTAATAGAATCCAACCTCGTTCAAGATGATGGATATGGAGAAGATCAATTTTCTCGACAAGCGGTTGAACTGCTAAAAGAGAGAATGGGAGAGCCGGACGTTGATGTTCATCTCTTATCAGGCGGCACACAAACCAACTTGATTGCGATTTCAGCTTTCTTAAGACCGCATGAAGCGGCCATGGCAGCTAGTACCGGCCATATTCTTGGCCATGAAACAGGGGCAATCGAAGCGACGGGCCATAAAATCCTCTCGATTGAAGCGGAAAACGGTAAATTAACTCCATCAGATGTACAAGTGGTACTTGATGGTCATCCTGATGAGCATATGGTCAAGCCAAAATTAGTATACATATCAAATTCAACTGAAATAGGTTCCATATATACCCGAAATGAACTGGAGCAGTTAAGTGATTTTTGCAAAAAGAACCATCTTATATTGTATATGGATGGGGCACGACTTGGCTCTGCTCTCTGCTCGGAAGAGAATGATCTCCAGTTAAGCGATCTCCCTAGACTGGTCGATGCATTCTATATCGGAGGAACAAAGAACGGGGCACTTCTTGGTGAGGCTCTAGTCATCTGCCGTGAGTCATTAAAGGAAGATTTTCGGTACCACATGAAGCAGAAAGGGGCGCTGCTAGCAAAAGGGAGACTATTGGGCATTCAATTTCTTGAACTGTTCCGGGACAATTTGTTCTTTGAATTAGCCACTCATGCAAATAAGATGGCAGCAACACTTAGAGAAGGAATCAGCAAAGCAAATATTCCATTTCTAACCCATTCTCCATCGAATCAAATCTTTCCGATATTACCTAATGAGTTGATTACAGAATTAGAGAAAAACTATGGGTTTCATTTCTGGGAAAAGGTGGATGAGGAACACGCGGCCATTCGCCTTGTGACATCTTGGGCAACTAAAGATGAGGGGGTAGCAGCCTTTCTTGAGGATTTAAAGGGAATTATTGAGAAGATCAATAGGAAATCAAAATAACAAAATTGTGAAGTCAATAAGTTTTATAAAAAAAAATAATCTTTTAAAAGGTCAATATGCTTGAATATTCTCTAAAAATTTGTTATTTTTAGAGAAATAAAAAAAGACGATGTGTAACTGGCGAAACACGGATTACCGTGAGGGAGCACATATAAGTCGTAGCCGTTCGCCTGGGCAGAGGTAAGGAAACAAATCCTTGCCTCTTTCTGTATATTAGGGGGGGGATAGGAACGGCTAGAAAGACTGTTAAATTTCTTCATTCTAATAGAAACAGATCCTTATAGAAAAAGAGATATTGAAAACTATAACAGAAGAGTAGAGGAGAATATAAAATGAGCACAACTATCCTAGACAAAAAGCAAACAATTAAAACGTTAAATAATATTGCTGAGAGCGGGCTAAAGGTCTTCAATCAGGATACATTCACGATTGATAATGACAGTGTTAATCCGGATGCTATTGTGGTTCGCAGTTTTAATATGCATGCCCTTGAATTGGGCAATGAATTAAAGGCCATTGCACGTGCCGGAGCGGGAGTCAATAATATTCCAGTCGATAAATGTACAGAGCAAGGGATTGTTGTGTTTAATACTCCTGGTGCAAATGCGAATGCGGTAAAAGAAATCGTTCTTACTTCATTAATGGCTTCATCACGTAACCTGTTTGACGGTATCGAGTGGACAAAGAATTTAGCAGGGGAAGGCGAACAAATTCCGAAACTTGTCGAAGCTGGTAAGAAGCAATTTGTTGGAAAAGAAATTAAAGGAAAAACACTAGGTGTGATTGGATTAGGTGCGATCGGTGCACTGGTTGCAAATGATGCTCTTGATTTAGACATGGATGTCATTGGCTTTGACCCGTTTATTTCTGTTGATACAGCTTGGAATTTGTCCCGTAATGTTCAGCGTGCAATGACCATTGAACAACTCTTTGCTAATTCTGATTATATCACTGTGCACGTTCCATTTACTGATGATACAAGAGGGATGTTTAACGAAGCAACTTTTAGCATCATGAAGCCTGGCGTTCATATTTTAAATTTCTCTCGTGGAGAGCTAGTGAATGAAAAGGATATGGCTGCTGCCTTAGAAAGCGGTCAGGTTGGTAAGTTTATTACAGATTTCCCGAATGAAAATGTATTGGGAATGAAAAATGTTATTCCGATTCCACATCTTGGTGCTTCTACCCAAGAATCAGAAGAAAACTGTGCCGTCATGGCGGCACGTCAAGTGAAGGATTTTCTAGAAACAGGAAATATCAAAAACTCTGTGAATTTTCCAAACGCATCACTTGATTATACAGGAAAGCGCCGTGTGGCAGCATTCCACAAAAACGTTCCAAACATGGTAGGCCAGTTGACACTAGCAATCTCAAGTTATAATCTAAACATCGCTGACATGATTAATAGAAGCCGCGGAGATTATGCTTATACGATGATCGATATTGATAATAAAATAAATGGCGATGTCATTCCTGGTTTGTTAGAAAAAATCAATCAAATTGAAGGTATTGTCACAGCGCGTGTTATCTAAGCTTTTCTTTTGCCAAATATAGAAAATAGATAATAAAAGGGAAACACAAGTCATGCCCAACTACTAAAAAATAGTAGAGGGCATGGCTTTTTTTATCGATATTTTCTGTAATGGTAAGAGACTCTTTTTCTTATGGTAAAAAGGTTAGTCGAAATAAGCTTCAAACAAGGATTTGATCCGTAAGGCAAGTCTAATTTGCATCGTTGTTTCTGAATCCTTTAAGCTTTTTCCAAGGATCTCTTCACACTTTTCAATTCGATAGATGACCGTGTTACGATGAACAAACAACCGTTTGGCCGTTTCGGAAATTTGGCAGTGTGTTTCTAAATAGACAGACAACGTATCTAGCAGTGTTTGTTCATCTTCCACTTTTGTGTTTGCCAATCGACTTAGGGCAAATGTATAGAAATTCTTTAACTCATCTCTGGGGACCATTCGCAATAATTCCATGACATCCTTGGTATGATAGGTTTGGATATAGGCCGTTTTCCTTGAAAGCTGCCCCTGTGATAAGGCGTCTACCGCATCTTTGTAAGCATTTTTTACATCAAGAAACGAATGACTTAAATTACTCACCCCGAAGGATATCGTATTCCGGAAGTAAGTAGATACTTTTTCCTGAAGGGAAAGCAAAGTCGATTCACAGTAACTGCTGGACGTTGAGATGGTTTCTTGAATTTCAAATAAAAGAATACAAGTTTCACCTTTTGTGAAAAAGTGGATGTATGGAGTGATAACAGAGACTTCCCCTTCGATAAAATCATAAATATCATCTGCTTTTTCAAGGCGCTCAGTATAGGTAGGGTGATGGTCGTCCCTGTCGATTTGCCCCACTGCACAAATATACTTCTGGTCATTGGGTAATGAAAACTCCGCTGCTCGACCGATTATTTCCTCTTGAGAAGAAAACGTACCATCTGAAAAATGAAGAAAGAAATCATTTCGTATACTTTGTTCTTTCTGTCGGAGTGCATGTTCCTTCATAAGTGCAAACGAGATTACATTGGTAGCTTGTTCGATCGTTAATGAAATCAGCTGATTGGTTTTCTCAATCTCCCCTATAATCATAAGAAATCCTTGTTTCTTTTCACTCATGTGTACAGGGAATAAAGTACAGGTCTGTTTAGTGGCTCGGACTGACATGGAAATGGGTGAAGTCATCGAATAAGGAATCTTGAGACCATCCAGAATGAAGGGAAAGTCTAGGTTGGTCATAGGTTGATAAATCGGCTTAACATACTGATCCAATAATATAACAGGACGCTCGATCACTTGAGATAAATCTTGCAGTAAGAATTCAATCCCTTTTCCTTCCATAATGATCTTGGTAAATTGCTTGTGGATCTCTAATGCAAGCGTCAATTCAGCAGCCCGTTGATCAAGCATTGCCCGTAATGTATGATTGACAATTTCCCCAAGTGATAATTCTAATGGGAGTTCAATAATGGGGAAGGCTAGCTCGTTTGCCAGATTTATAGCTTCTAATGGTACTTTATCTAGAAAGCGTTTCGTCTTGATTCCTAATCCAGCACACCCTTGTTCAGCCATCGCTTGAACCAGCTCGGTTAGCTTAGAGGGCTGATCTTTGAAATGATATGCGGTTGTGATAAGAAATTCATTCTCATGTAAGAATGGAATAATATCGGGTGCATCCATCATATTGACCGATTCCACTTCGCGAGCAGTTCCAGATTCTCCGGCGATAACCGTCATTCCTGATAAATGTGGGATTATTAAGACTTCATGTACTTTCATGGAAAACACTCCTTGTGAAAAAATCAAAACACTGAAAATATTTCATTTATTTTAGCATGGTTTAGTTAATTTGCCTAAAAATTGTTGATATTTTTTACGTTTCCTCTAATGATGTTCATTTTTAATGATTGTAAACTAGGAATATAAGTATATATGGTGAGGGGTGAAGTGAATGGACATTCAAGTAGACAACTTGGATAAAGGTCAGGTGGGAGCCATGATTGAATGGCTTGCTTCGATTGGAGAAACAGAAAACGGGGGGGTAACAAGACTTTTGTATTCTCCATCCTGGTTAGAGGCGCAGCTGGCATTAAAAAATATAATGGAACAATCGAAACTGCATACGTACTTTGACAGTGTCGGGAATTTATTTGGACGATTACCAGGGACTGATTTACATGGGAAGACAATCTTAACCGGCTCTCATGTTGATACGGTCATCGATGGTGGGAAATTCGATGGTGCTTATGGAATTCTTGCCAGTTTTATAGCGGTAAGGAGGCTCTTTCAAGCATATGGGTACCCTAAGAAAACAATCGAAGTGGTCTCTCTGAGTGAAGAAGAAGGGAGTCGTTTTCCCCTTACCTTTTGGGGATCAAGAAATATCTGTGGTACGTACACCCTTGACCGGGTAAAAGAGGTGAAAGACTCAGCAGGAATTCCATTTTTAGAAGCGATGAAAAAGGCAGGATTTGATCCTGAAAAGTATTCATCTCCCGTTCGTAATGATGTGGAACGCTTTGTTGAGGTTCATATTGAACAAGGGATGGTCCTTGAGAAAAATCAGAAACAAGTGGGAATCGTCACTCATATTGTCGGACAACGCCGTTATACCATTCAGATAAAGGGAGAAAGTAACCACGCAGGGACGACCCCGATGTCCTATCGGAAGGATGCGGTTACTACCGCTTCCCAGTTTATTTCTTTTTTAACGGAAAAAGCGAAAGCGATCTACCCGCAATTAGTGGCAACGGTGGGAAGATTACAGGTAAAACCGAATGTGCCGAATGTGGTCGCTGGTGAGGTAGAGTTTAGCCTGGATATCCGCCATCATCAGGAAGAGGTGATTGATCAATATTGCAATGAGATCTTCACGGAATTTAAACGATCTGCTGAAAGCTTACAAATCGAAGTGACGATTTCCCAATGGATGGATGTACAGCCAGTTAAGATGGACGGAGAGATGTGTGAGTGGACTCGCGAAATCGCAGAGCGGAAGAACTACCGTTATCAAGACATGATATCGGGTGCAGGTCATGATGCACAAGTATTCGGTACGAAATGCGCCACATCTTTAATATTTGTCCCGAGTCAAAAGGGAATCAGCCATTCACCAAAAGAATTTACGAGTTTGGAAGATTTAGAAACAGGAATTGATCTATTAACTGAAGTTTTATATAAACTAGCATATTAGGGAGTGGATAGAGATGGCTTTTTCTGAGTTGCACACACCAATGAGAACGATAATGACCCCAGGGCCCGTGGAAGTTGACCCTCGAGTATTGCGTGCGATGAGCACACCTATTTTAGGGCAATTCGATCCAGCTTTTACTGACATTATGAACCAAGTTATGGAAATGCTTCGCCAAGTTTTCCAAACGAAGAATCGCTGGGCTTTTCCCATCGATGGCACGTCCCGTTCCGGAAATGAAGCAATCCTTTGCAGCATCATCGAACCAGGAGACCGGGTACTTGTGCCGATTTTTGGGAGATTCGGACATTTGTTAGTGGAAATCTGTGAAAGATATGGTGCAGAAGTGTATACAATGGAATGTCCGTGGGGAGAAGTATTTGATCCGCAAACAGTCATTGATGAAATGGAGCGGGTTGCGCCGAAAATACTAGCGATTGTTCATGGCGAGACATCAACTGGTCGAATGCAGCCCCTGAAAGAGATTGGGCAAGCATGCCGTGAACAGGACGTGTTACTCGTTGTGGATGCGGTCGCTTCCATCGGTGGTGTTGATGTAAAAACCGATGAATGGTGTATTGACGGTTTAATTGGCGGTACGCAAAAATGCTTATCCGTTCCATCTGGGATGGCACCAATTACCTTTAATGAACGAATTGAAACTATTCTTGCGGCCCGTAAAAAGGTCGAACGCGGGATCGCGACAGAGGAGGATTTTCGCTATTCGCGAAGCAGTCATCCGATAGCGAGCAACTATTTTGATTTAAGCATGCTCCAGGATTATTGGGGCCCAAGAAGACTCAACCATCATACCGAGGCCACTTCGATGATTTATGCTCTATACGAGGGGCTTCGATTAGTGTTAGAGGAGGGACTTGGGCAGCGATTTGAACGCCATAAGTATCACGAAACCGCGTTAGTTGCAGGGCTAGAGGCAATGGGATTGCAGCTATTTGGGGATGCTGAGCATAAACTGCCTTGTGTCACCTGCGTCGAAATTCCAAGCGGGGTGGACGGAGAATCCGTCCGAAAAATGCTGCTTGATGCTTTTAGTATCGAAATAGCGTCCTCCTTCGGACCACTCCACGGAAAAATCTGGAGAATTGGAACAATGGGGTATAGCTGCCGAAAGGAAAATGTATTGTCAGTTCTTGGTGGATTAGAAGCAGTGTTGATTCGTCACGGAGTAAATGTAAATCGTGGACAAGCATTACAAGCTGCACTTGATGTCTATGCTGTAGAGAATCATATTTTAGTGTTAAACCAAGCATAATTGTAACTATAGTAATTATGGAAGACGCGTTCCGATAAATTCCGTTTAAAAAATATCAAGTGAATTTTAAAATTTAACGATAATATGTACTTGTAAAGGAGGGAAATGGATGTTACAAGAATTCAATCATTTAATGGATTACATTGAAACACATTTAACGGAAGAAATCTCTGGAAAAGATATATCGAAGATTGTAGGACTATCTGATTATCATTTTAAAAGAATGTTTTCGTATATGGCTGGAATGTCATTAAATGAGTATATCAAAAATAGGAGATTATCGGTTGCGAATGTTGAATTAATTAACGGAGCCAAAGTGACAGGTATTGCCTATAAATATGGCTATCAATCAATCGAAGGATTTTCAAGAGCCTTTCGTGAATGGAGTGGTTTTTTACCTTCAGAAGTAACTAAAAACAAAATTCAAAAGTCATTTCCCAAATTTTCATTCTATATAGATATAAAAGGAGGAAAATCTATGGAGTTCAAAATTGAAAAGAAAGAGCCATTTAATATTGTAGGTGTATCCAAAAGAGTGCCCATTCAATTTGAGGGTGAAAATAAAGCTATCATAGAACTGGCGCAGTCTATTACCGAACAACAAAGAAATGAAATGCATCAATTAGCTGATTTATATCCTCATCAAGTCTTAAATGTGTCCTTTGATTTTGATGATAGCTACCTGGAGGAAAAAGGATATTTAACTCATATGATTGGTTTTGCAACAACAAAAGAGAATCCATTCGATGATTTAGAGCAAATTACAATTGAAGAAAGTTTATGGGCAATTTTCCCTAATCAAGGACCATTTCCTGCTGTACTTCAAGAAACCACCGCCAAAATTTATTCTGAATGGCTGCCTTCTTCAGATTATGAACTAGTAGAGTTACCTGGAATTTCTTTTACAAAGTACAAAGGTACATCGGATAATGTCTATAGTGAAATTTGGGTGGCAGTAAAGAAAAAGTAAGCGATCATCTAGGATGATAATTTTTTAACAATCCTGACCTTCTTTGAATATAAATAAATGATTGCAATTTTTTATTTATGGTCGAAGGAGGGGTAACTTTGAAAGTTGAGCACGAGTACACATTCGGATTGCCAAGGCACATTGTCTGGAAGTATATAAAGGATGAAAAAGTTCTAAGGAGCGCCATCCCAGGGTGTAAGTCTTTTATTGAAATTTCTAAGGGTGTATACCGAGCGGAATTGGAGTTCAAGATGGGTCCGATTCAAGATCTCTTTACTCTTGAGATTCGGCTTGAGGAGAAGAAGTCCGCTTCCTTGTATCGGCTGCATGTGAAAGGTACAGGTAATATCGGTGATATCGCGGGAAAAGCCGATCTGTATATAAAAGACTTCAACCGGGAGGCTAGCTTGCACTGTCAAGCTGAGGCAGAAGTTACCGGGGCAATTGCCTTAGCAGGTCAGCGTTTTTTAGAGAGCGGTGCTAACAAGAATATGGAAACTTTTTTTCAAAAAGTTGAAAAAGAAATCAAAAGAACTCTTTATTATTTGAAACGAAAAAGCAGGTGACTGGGGTTGGACAGTCACTTGCCTTTTATTATTTATAGTGATGTATGATTTGCACCTTTCAATGTGATAAATATCAGTTAGTTGACTAAATCAACTAATGCTTGTATGATATTTTTATTGTTAAATATTCTCAATATGAAGGTGGTAGATGGATGGAAAAACATCAATATGTAGAAAAAATTCGTAAATTTAATCGCTATTATGCAAATGTTCTAGGTAAAATTGACCAAGAAATTTATAATAAACCTTTTCCGTTAACTGAAGCACGTGTGATTACTGAAATCAATTTTAGTAATGGTTGTACTGCAACAGAGGTTAGAGAAAATCTTGGTATAGACCGTGGGCAAATGAGTAGAATCCTACAAAAATTTGAGGAAGATAAAATTATAGTTAAAAAGCAAGCAACAGACGATAAACGACAATACTTACTTTATCTCACAGAAAGTGGGAGAGAAATTTTTAATGACTTAGTTGAAAATGCAAATCGTGAAGTTGGAAAAATGATTCAAGAAATATCTAATCGTGATTTGACCAAGCTGATCAGTTCCATGGAAACCATAGAATCTATTTTCATTAAAGATTGTCCATCTCAATCAGAGGTAAACATTCGAACTTTTCAACCTGGAGATGTTGGTTTCATAGCACACCTTCATGGAACCTTATACGGAAATACTTATAAGTTCGGACCCGTGTTTGAATATTACGTGATGAAGGGCTTAACAGAATTTATGATTAATGTCGATGGGGGAGAATTGTGGATTGCTGAAGTAGATGGTAAAATTGCAGGTTCGATTGCAATTACGAAAGCCAATGATAATGTTGCCCAATTAAGATGGTTTATTTTGGATGAGAATTATCAAGGGATAGGTATAGGTAAGAATCTAGTCGAGACTGCCATCGATTTCTGTAAAAAACAAGGATACAAACATGTTTTCCTATGGACAGTAAGTATTTTAGAGACTGCTCGATGTCTATATCAAAAATATAATTTTAGAAAAACAGAGGAAAAACATAATTATGAATGGACTGGAGCGAAATTAGTAGAAGAGCGATGGGACCTAGAACTAACCAAATGAAGTGCCTAATAAAGCTTGTAAGAGTAATGAAAGGACCTAAAAGAACCTGAGACTTTTTTCTGTCTCAGGTTTTCTCGGGTTAAGAAATGGATCTTATTAATTTTGCATTGCTCCTCCTTCATGGGAAGTTATTGAACCGTATGAATTTAAGAAATAATTTCAAAAATAGTACCTTGGTTAAAGTCGGTCACTTTCATAGAACCATAAACCCCTAGATAAAGTCTGGTTTGATGCAGATTCGTTCCCAAACCAACAAAATAAGCGGATTGTGACCCAAAATTATAATCGGTTTCGATCACGCTATAATCATTTAGTTTACCATCCGTTCTGACCCTCGTATAAGCTAAAACTCCTCTAACCGCCGATTGAGATTCTTCTTTCCGGGCAAGATCGGTAAACACAACGCTTCCTGTTAATTCAGGGATTCCATTCCCCATAAAGGCTTGCACCCCTGTAAGTGCCGTTCCTCCAAACTTATCGGGCCTTTGATCTTTATGATAATAACTAGTTAGCGGCTGAATACGTTTCACTGAAGTGGTAACTGCTTCATTGAAATAAGCGATGGTTTTCTCATCCAAAGCCGGATTAGCAGAGCAGTCCCTTTTAATTGAAGTAGGAAAAGCACCTTCCCAGCCTCGCCAGCCAAAATTAATAAATCCTTCTTGGTCAAGTTCAGTTTTCATTAAGGAAGATTGAACAACCTGAGTAACTGGTATTGGTTTATAGGGAACGAATGAAAAAATCGACTCTACCAAATCTTGTCCCACATTTCCCACATACTTGATATATTGATTATTTAACCTTTGAAATGAAATCCCTGGTATATTGCGAACTCCTTTGGCCAATACCGTAAGCGTTTCATGAATAGATGGGGGTAGTTCATGAAAACGTGTGACAACTGGTGGGTTAGTGATAAATGTATTCTTATCTACGTCAATTTCAATAATTTTACCAGCTATTTCCATATCATCCTGACTTAAATTAAAGGGATCATAGCCTGAACCACCATCTCCAGTGGTTAATATAAGTTTCCCTGTTTCAGGGGAAAAGTTTAAGCTATTGAACCCATTATGATTTAAAAATGGTCTTCTTATGTTGAGTAATGTCCGTCGTTTTTGAGGTTGACCATTCGATGGTAGAATCCATTCCTCCACCGTATCAATATGATCATACTGGTTTTCTCTATTTATCCATCTTAAGTTTAAAGTTTTGGGATCACAAGGGTCAGGGGTAAAACCTCCCGAAAGGGCACCGGGACCTTGTGAACCGGCTGCTGAATAATGAAGATAAAAAAGTCCGTTATGATAAAATTCAGGATGAAACGCCAGCCCCAATAATCCACGTTCATCATATCCGCCGCCAGAACTGCCTAGTTTTATGATCTGTGGGCGAATGTCTAAAAAAGTCCTTATCACTCCATTTCCTATGTAAAAGATTTCTCCAACCTGGGTTGCAATGAATAATCGTTCAATAGAGTCACCTGGAAGGACAGTTGTTTTCAAAACTGTGGGTAAATTTAACTTACTAACAATGGGCACTAAACGAACCTTGACTTTTTTCAATCAAATTTACACCCTTTCGTATGGTTTTCTTATAAGAATATGATTAAAACTGTTCTATTAGTCTCAAATAAGTTCCAGTGAAACTAACAAAGCATCACACATACATTGTATTAATTCTGGAATAAGATATGATTCTAGGGAGGACGAAATGCCGTTCAAGAATTAAAAGATGAAGTGAATTTTTAATTTTGTAGGATCTTAGTGGATCGTCACCAAGGTCACGCCCATATATAGTATAGACGGGCTCCAATTTCCTCTCAGAGTGTATTATAAAGTGTAAGGTAATTCTTACTCTTTATACATTTTCGAAAGGAAGTGAAAAAAATGAACAATGCCTTTCCGATTACTAATGCCTTACCGATTACTAATGCGCTACCGATTACTAATGCCCTACCCCAACCTACATTGCCTTACTCCTGTGGAGCTCCTGTTTATGCAGGTTGTTTTCCTGCACGTAGATGCGATGATTTTATTCTCATTGTAGTGTTGTTTATTTTATTAATCATTGTTGGTGCAGTTTGTTTCTGTTAAAAGATGTATATAAATATTAATGCTCAGAGTTTATACACCCTGAGCATTTATTTATGATGATTATTGTGTTAATAGACTCGTTAATCATTATGTGATGAATATAATGATGATGACTTAAAATTCATATTTTATGAACCCTGATGTTTCTAAGCAGTTCTTTTGCTCTTGATCACCATCTGCTTGAAATCCACTTCCATAAGAATAATAGAAATCATAATAAGCATTCCCCCAACAACTAACTGAACTGTAAATGATTCAAATCCAAACATTACTGAAAAAATACTTCCAAAAACCCCTTCAAGCATCATGATTAATCCAGCAGATGTTGCGGAAGTATGCTTTTGAGCTAAAACCTGAACAGTTTGACCAACAAACGAACATATGATTCCCATATATAACAATGGCACTAATGCAACAGACCAATTGATATGAGTAAGCTGGCTATCCTCAACGAACAAGAAAAAAATCAATCCTCCTATGGCTTGTACAGCCGCAAGCATAAAAGCTACAATGCTGACATCAGTTGCTCTTGCCCCGTAGCCAAGATAAACAATAGAAGCTGCATAAAAAAACGCACAAATAAAAGAATACACGTCACCGATATTTATGTTTAGTTCTTTATTTAAAATACCAGTTAATATGGTCATTCCAAATAAACATAAGGCAATGGAAAAAAAGCTTTTTCCTGGGAGTTTCTTTTGATAAATAGCCCAGGCAAAGAAAGGTATAATTACTACATATATTGCTGAAATAAAGGCGTTATTGGATGGAGTCGTATACTGAACACCAATAGTCTGTGTAATAAATCCGCCAAAATTAAGCAATCCCGCAATTAGCCCAATTTTAAAGTCCGTAATGGTCATTTTAAATATCTTTTTATAAAAAAACATAAGGATCAAAGCAACAAAGAGAAAGCCTCTGAAAAAATTGATGAGTCCTGCGGACGCATTTGCATCTAGCGCTATTTTCGTTACAACAAACCCTGAACCCCAAAATGCAGAGGCTATCAATAGTAGCACGTTTGCCATTGATTTAGTCATTTTCATATGTAAATTCTCCTTTTCTATAAAAAAATATCCCGCCTCTTCAAGAAAAGAGACGGGAACAATCTACTCTTATACAGTTTTCATTGATAATTCAACGATAATTAGTAACGGAATTAATTTTCCGACACAACCCAAATCGAATTCCGAGTATGGGGGTTATTAAGAAGCATTGTTCATTGATGATAAATATACCTTTCGACATTCCCAAACAATTCTTCTTTATACATTTTTTATACATTACTAATTTACTAAAATATCTTAAAGTAATCAACCCATGTTTTTTTTAAAAGAGATTGTGAAGGATTGCACTTCTGTGGCATGGTATTTAACTATGAGTCTCTTTACATAAAGTGCAACAGAAAAGAAAAAAGCGTCAATTAGACGCTTTATTGGTAAGAGGTATTGTAAATGTTTTAGTTAAAGGATTACTTTATATTATGATAGCTTGTTTCAAAAGGTCATGGACAAACATGGACTTTATAAAAATATTTGTTTGACATTGACTAAAATTGTATACGAATGAACTGTAATAATCGAATATGAATATTTAAGTCATCACCTGTTTTGTTTTATAAAAGCTGATAAAATAAACCAAATTTGGTATCATACCATAACAGTTTGCCATGTTTACGTTTTGGGATACGTGTTTGTAAACTCCATTCAGGATACTGTTTAATAATCTGAACTTGATCACCCGTAGCAACAGCAATAAATGAAATATAATGATTTTTGGACATAGGATGATCGCTTGAAATAAACCATTCATGATCAATTTCTGTAATTAATAGCTTTTCTTCGACTGTTGCTTTCTTCGCTTCTAATCGTTCTATCTTTCTCCCACAGCAAGATAGGCTGATATCTCCAGTTGCTAACACAATATTATTACATGACGGACAAACAAAATAATTCGACTTTTTCATATTTCCCCCTACAAATTGATTCGACGATAATTCACCATCTAAAATATTTTCTATATTTACTCCCAATAGGGTAGATAAGCTTGGTAATAGCGTTACATCTGGGCAGCCATACCCACGCTCCCATTTTGAAATCGTTCGATCAGAAATGTTCATTTGATCAGCTAATTGTTTCTGTGTTAGTCCTTTTTCCTTTCGCAAATGATAAATTAACTCTCCTACTTTACTATTATCCATCATTGTCTCCTCCTGCTCTATTTTCATCTTAGAGGTTTATACGGTTGGTAACAACAAACGCTCCGTAGAGTTACGCTTCATATAGGTATCTTTTCCTTGTTTTTTCCTATACTTGCATAGAGGGAAGGCTAGTTTCCAACATGAAATACACACCATTGTTTTCAGAAATTTTATGTGATACATTATCAGCATAACTTATTAAAGGACTTTAATAAGTTTTTTGTTCCATACTTATTAAAGTTCTTTAATAAGATTATTTTAAGAGGTGGTGACTCTTGTGAATACGACTCCAAAATCGATGGGGAAAGAAATCCTCCGTGGTATTCGCAAATCTCTTCTAGAACTTGGCAATGCAACAAAAGTGGAACTCAGCGAAAAGTTAGGCATTAGTTTCCCTACGATCAGCAAATTCTTAACCCAAATGGAAAAGGATGGGGAACTTATTTCAGTTGGTCTTGATCATTCGAGTGGGGGAAGAAGGGCAGAGAGATATACATATAATCCGGAATATATGTTAGGGTTGGCCATCTTTTTAGAAAGAACAGAGACAAATTATATTGTCTTTAACTGTTTAGGTGAAAAGAAGGATGTTGGAAAAACCTCAAGTCTCTTAGCAGATGGAGAGTTAAGTTTATTAACTGACTGTGTTGATGAGATACTAGGGAGCTATCCGAAGATAAGATCTATAGCCATCGGTGTACCAGGTTCCGTTGATGAGGGACGGATTTTTTATATACCAGGGTATGAACATCTTCAAAACATTGACTTAAAGGAATACCTAGAAAATCGTTTCTTTATACCTGCAGTCATTGAGAACGATATGAACGCAGCCGTGCTTGGATATCACAAAAGTAAGGGGATTAAGAAAGATAAATCTCTTGTTTATATCTATTCAGGTCATAATGGTCCAGGTGCTGGAATTATGGTAAATGGAGTCGTGGTACGAGGAAGCACTAATTTTTCAGGAGAGGTTTCATTCGTTCCACAGTACGATGACCAAAATTTTGGCCAGGCTTTGAAAAATGAAAACAGGACGAAAAAAGCTTTTATAGTTGAAGACTATGAGATCGACGCCATTAGTAGATTAGTTGCTTCGTTTGTAGCTATCATTAATCCTTATTCAATTATTTTCTCTGATGATGAAGTCAACGCAAATACCTTAGTGCAAATTGTTGATCAAAGCTCTAAGTATATTCCAGCTGAACATCTTCCAGAACTTATCTTGAGTGATTGGAAACAAGACTATTTATTGGGATTACAAAGTCTGGGGCTTGATCTCATGATTACCGGGATAAGCAGTAAAGAAAAATAAATACTCATATGAATAATGTAAAGGGGGACTAGTATGGCAACATTCTTTTTATTAATTATTTACTTGGCATTTATCAGCTTAGGGCTACCTGATTCATTGTTGGGCGTGTCATGGCCAATGATGCAATCGGAGTTTGGAGCACCGCTTGAGACGGCTGGATTGCTTTTTATGACGATTGCAGGAGGAACGATTATTTCAAGTTTTGCTAGCGGAGCTGTATTGAAACGCTTCGGGACAGGGATTGTCACATTTTTTAGTTGTTTAATGACAGCTGGAGCACTGCTCGGCTTTCATTTTGCACCTTCGCTTTTTTGGTTATTCATTTGTGCCATCCCATTGGGCTTAGGGGCAGGTGCAGTGGATTCAGGATTAAACAATTATGTTGCTTCACATTACAAAGCACACCACATGAGTTGGCTGCATTGTTTTTGGGGAGTGGGAGCTACCCTTGGTCCCGTCATTATGGCTCAGTTTATTTCAGGGCAGCATTCTTGGAGAAGCGGGTATCTTGCCATCGCTGGTCTACAGTTTGTATTAGTTGTCATTCTTTTCTTCACGTTGCCTTTATGGAACAAGGTTGGAGGAAACAGCGCGGTGAGCCCAGCAAATGAACAAGAGAATACGGACCAAAGATATAGTGGAGCAGATCGTAAAAAACAAAAACCATTGCAAATTAGGGGAGTTAAGCTAGCTTTAATCACTTTCTTGTTTTATTGTGGCGCAGAGGCAACGATGGGACTATGGGGAAGCAGCTTTTTGATCAATGTGAAAGAGCTATCGGTAGATACAGCGGCAAAATGGGTATCCATCTATTACGGTGGAATAACCTTTGGTAGATTTATAACAGGCTTTATTACCCTAAAAATAAGGAGTCGGACGCTCATTCGGGCGGGGCAAATAATCGCATTGGCTGGGGCCGCCTTCCTATTCCTGCCGTTGCCTTCTACGTTCTCTCTTACTGGTTTTATGATGGTTGGAGTTGGATTGGCACCGATCTTTCCATGTATGTTGCATGAAACGCCAACACGATTTGGGCAGGAACAATCGCAGACCATCATGGGGTATCAAATGGCTGTTGCTTATACAGGTAGTACGTTCCTGCCGCCTTTGCTTGGTTTCCTTGCTGCACATATAACAATAGGAATCTTCCCATTTGTCATTGCAGGTTTCATTGCAATCATGCTCTTAGGATCAGAGAAATTAAATGCCATCATGAAAAGGAAAGAATTAATGAGTGTAAAAAAATAACAACTCCACAGTCATGTAATCTTAAGATTAAATTGATAAAATTGTATGAATTGGAAAATAATAGTGCTTAAGAAAGGAGGGCTTGGTTATGTATTTGAAAAAGTGGTTAACTGGATGGGTGGTTGTACTTGCGATGATGGTGGTGATGGCAGCTCCAGGTTCACTCTCGGTATTCGCTAAATCCAGCGTCGCAGCACAGCCTGAACAGACAGTGAATGCGATAGAGGTTCAACTGCACGATGATTACTTTAATCCGAAAGCCATCACTTTGCAAAGTGGACAAACGACAACGTTAATATTGAAAAACCAAGGGAAGAAAAAGCACACCTTCACCGTGGAAAAGCTCGGAATTAACACCGAAGTCCAGCCGGGAACAGGAACAACTATTACAGTGACACCGAAAAATCCAGGTACATATGACCTGATTTGCCGGTACCATTTCCAGTCAGGAATGGTTGGAACAGTAATTGTGAAATAACAAGCAAGGCCAAATGATTATTCTAGTAAAAATAAAGCCTCTCAAAATCAGCCAATCTAGCTGATTTTGAGGGGCTTTTGCTGTTTAGAAAGTTGGTTACGCGTTGATGAAGACTCTTTTTTCATCGCCAACAAGAATATCAATCCAATGATACAAGCTGTCCCAACCCATTGGAAAGGACCAAAGGGTTCTTTTAACCAAAAGACTGTTGTTATAACGGCAGCAAGCGGCTCAATACTGCCTAGAAGACTGGATTCTTTAGGTGCCAGACTTTGTAAACTTTCTATATAAAACCAGAAGGCAATCATCGTACCAAAGATGATCACGAAGACTAAATAAAAATAAGCTTCGAGCGGTAAGCTTGTAAAGTCCATTTGCCAAGGCGGTTGGATAAAACTTAAGGCAAAACCACCGATCATCATTGCCCATCCAACAATGACAAGGGAATCGTATTGCGCAAGGAGTGGAACGGCGTATAGCGTATAAAAAGCTAAAGCGATTCCAGATAAAACACCCCAAACGATGGCAGGTGTAGACACAGATAATTGAGAGATGGAGCCATTTGTTAATAAGAAAAAACAACCAACTAATGCGAGAATAACAGTAATCAAATCTCTTAGTGTTAAAACCGTTTGTTTACGGAAAATTAGATAAACGATAATCATAACAGGTGCTAAATACTGTAGTAGTGTTGCAACAGCCGCATTTCCATGTTTAATGGAAGCCATGTAGGTATATTGTACCGCAAGCATTCCGACTAATCCGAAGATAATTAATTGAATCGCAGTCTTTCGAGTTTTCCAAACACCAAATATCTGGGACCGTTCTTTTCCGAAAAATTGAACGGTTAAGAGTAATAACCCTGCTATAAGCAAGCGGGTGGTTACCAGCCAATCTACATCGATTTGATATTGATGAAAAAGCTTTTTTGCTACGGTGCCACCAATTCCCCAAAATACTGCTCCTGTGATAACAAGAAGTATTCCCTTTTGTCTATTCATGATAGATACTCCACCTTAAAATATAAAAATAGTGTTATAATATTTTCAATCATAAAGGGAAAATCTCTGAAATAATACCCAAATTGAATAAAAAAATATAAATATATTGAGGTGGGCAAATGCAAATGAAAGACTTTCTGGTCGACCAAAGCTTAAAAGAATTAACGGAACATCGAACAACTGTCTTACCTATTGCATGTTACGAAACCACGATTAACCATAATATTAATGGATATATACCGCTTCACTGGCATGATGAAATTCAGTTTGTTCTCGTTGTAAAAGGAGAAGCGGTTTTTCAAATAAATGAAGAAAATCTGATGGTTCAAGAAGGAGAGGGGCTCTTTATAAATAGTGGCTGCCTGCACATGGCCAAAGATCTGAATGATTCGGCCTGCGTCTATATTTGTTTAAATGTTTCTCCAAGGTTCGTTTTATCACAAGAGCTTTATTCAACCTTTGTATCCCCATATATACAGGCAACTAACATTCCATATTTACCTTTGATTCCTAAGGAACTTTGGGCGAATAATATTTTGAGTTCTTTAATGAAAATCAACCAGTTGATAAAAGAAACTCCACCATATTATGAAATCGACATCAGCCACCATCTCACGTTAATGTGGAAAAACCTCATAATGAATGGGATTCAATTAGAGTATGAACAGCCGGAAATGGTGAAGAATCACCGAATGAAGCAAATGTTACATTGGATTCACCTACATTATGCTGAAAAAATCCTTTTAGACGATATTGCACGAGCAGGTCAATTAAGCCGCTCTGAGTGCTGTCGATACTTCAAACGAATTTTAAAGACATCCCCTTTGAACTATGTAACCGATTATCGAATTCAAAAAAGTTTAGTATTACTACAACAACCAGAAGCCAATGTCACAGATGTTGCCTATCAAGTAGGATTTAACAGCACAAGCTATTTTATTGATAAATTCCGAAAGTCGGTGAACATGACCCCATTGGCCTATAAAAAACATAAAAATACCAGTTTTCTTGTGAACTAGTACATTTTAAGTAACGGTGTAAAAGTTGAAGAACCAGCTGCCAAAATTCTTGGTGGCTTTCTTTTTGGGTTGTTAAGAAGTTTGCAATTAAATGTTATACGGAATAGCTTGTCTACATAACTATGTATAAAAGGCATAGGGTGTGAAAAATTCATGCGAATATTAAAGAATGTATCTTTATTTTTTCTAGCCTCTATATTACTAATGCTTACAATTATGTTTTTGAACGATAGGTTTCATTTAGGTATTTCTAATAATGATATAGACATTTTTCTTGGACCTTCAATTATGTTAATTTACTTCTGGATTGTTTCTCCGGACCTAAGGAAGCACTTCTTTAAACAATTCATTAGAGTCAAGGCTTTTGATAGAGTGGTATTGTTACCCGTTCTATTAGCAATATTGGTGCTTTTTTTGTTGTATTCCTATTTCTATTTTCCAGCATTATTTGCTAAAGAGCCATTATCGGTTGGTAATGCTCAATATTTAGGGCATCAAGAACTTACTACTGCTGGCGAGATTTTATTGTTAGGGATCATAGGACCTTTTAGTGAAGAATTTCTATTCCGCTTCCTTCTTATTGTTTATTTGCCATACCTAGCCCTCCATCACACGTTTATAAAAAAGCCTCTCGAAACAAAGAAAAACGTGAATAAAAGTATTTCTAAACCTTTTATATTCTTAGTAAATGCAGTGAATAAGGTTTACTACCGAGTATTTGAAATGAAAGATAAAAAATTAATAAGTGGCTGGGTGATACTGGTTTCATTTTTCTTTGCTTTCGTTCATGGACCTGACCTTTATTCATTTCCGCTCTATTTCTTACCTGGTATACTATTTAGCTTTGTCTATTTAAAGTACGGGTTTTTAGCAAGTTGGATTTGTCATGGAACTGCTAATACATTATCAGGGATAGTTAATGCTATATTTATCTCATTTCTTAATGGGAGTTGAAAAGAGGTTAGTTGAAGTAGAAATGCAATTCAATTTTTCTTTATTTACATAAAAAAGTGGATGCCTTGTTGTTAAAAGTTTTGTTCGCTCCGTATTTTCTTGAGTAATACCTGGCAGCCAGCTGAAACAAGACGATAGGTTTCATCAAAATCACCTGTATAAAATGGATCGGGGACATCTTTCCTGTATTTGGTCAGGTCCAGCAGCCTAATGATCTTTGGATGTTTAGGCTTCCCGGTTATCCTGTAAATATTTTTTATGTTGCTTTCGTCCATACCGATAATATAGTCGAATTTCCAAAAGTCTTCTTTCTTTAGTCGTCGTCCAACAAGCCCATTAGAAGAGATATTGTATTTCTTCAGAATATCAAGAGTTCCTTCGTGTGGTGGGAAACCGATTTGCCAGGAACTGGTTGCAGCGGAATCAACTGCGATTTTGTTTGTCAAATTTGCTTTTTTGACTAAGTTGCGAAACAAAGCTTCAGCCATCGGTGAACGGCAAATATTCCCCAGGCATACAAATAAAACGTTGATCATGAAACCTAACCCCTTTAATAGCCTTCTTTTCATTCGTAATCACAAAGTATGTACCAAACAGAAAAACGGAACGGCGCTAGTGCTATTTTTAGAAACTGTTTCAATGCTCCCAATTGACAGCTAAAGACCTCAACTCTTTCCTCGTAAACACTAAGCGGATTAAGTTTCTTTGTTCAAAAGGAATTTGTTCAAAATCCAGAAAAACATAGGCTGCAGCAGGATTCCACCCAACGATTTGGAAATGTCGGTCTGTGATCAGTGTAGGGCAGTATTTTAATTCTGTTAAAATTTTTTCTAAAGAAGGGGAAAGTTTTGTTTGTAAAACTTCATGTTTATACACATTTGTGTTAACTTCTAATGCTAAATCCGTCAAAACTGTCTCGTAACTTAATACAAACTAGTCCGTCATATACAGTAAAAGGGGGATGTGTATGAAGAAATGGCTTTTAATATTCATAGCTCTTTTTGGACTTGCCATAATAGGTTGTTCAAATAATGGATCGTCAGGAGGAAAGCCGCCTAAAGCCTTTATAGAAATCAATAATAAAAGATTTGAAACTGTGCTTGGTACTTATTGTTGGCAAGAGAATGGAAAAGGTGAATGCGTCGATTCTGTTGGAACAATTGAACTATTAAAAAGTAAAAAGCCAATAGAAGTAAAACCTGGAGAGAAAATAACTTTCGTGATGGATTATGAACCAAAACCAAATAAATTCCATGTTTTGCAGATAAGCAATAACCAAGAAACTGAAATTGTTGTTAAGGATAATCATTTTTCTGCACCTATACAAAAAGGGCTTTATTATTACTCTTATGGAGTATGGTGGATGGATGAAAAGGAAGAGAATTTATCTCATGGCGATGCTTTTTATGCCTTCTCCTTAGAAGTAAAATAGTTAAAAGGGAAAGCCATTAATACTTTCCCTTTCTTTACTCCTTTATACCAGTCGGGACCTTCGTTTATGATTAAACTAATGTACCTTCTTGCATTTCAATGGTGCTGTTCATGAACATTTCCAAGTCGGCTTTCGTATTGGAAATGCCGCCTACACCAAAATTCTCAATTAAGAAGTTCGTTACGTTTGGTGATAAGAAAGCTGGTAATGTTGGGCCAACGTGAATATTTTTCACACCCAAGTATAGTAAAGATAAGAATACGATCACCGCTTTTTGCTCATACCATGCGATATTGTAAGATAACGGTAATTCATTTACACTTTCTAATCCGAATGCCTCTTTCAGCTTCAATGCCGTCATAACTAAAGAGTAGGAATCGTTACATTGACCTGCATCCAGTACCCTTGGAATTCCGTTGATATCACCTAAATCCAGCTTATTATATCGATATTTTGCACAACCTGCTGTTAAAATAATCGTATCTTGTGGAAGCTCTTCGGCAAACTCTTTATAATACGTTCTGCTCTTATGGCGGCCATCACAGCCAGCCATGACAAAGAATCGTTTAATATCACCATTTTTCACCGCTTCTACCACTTGATCTGCTACTTGAGCCACTTGATTATGCGCAAATCCTCCAACAATTTCACCTGTTTCAATTTCTACTGGCGGCTGGCATTTCTTTGCATGCTCAATGATAACAGAGAAATCTTTTGTTCCATCTTCATTTTTTGGAATATAGGTTACACCTTCAACAGCCGTTGCCCCAGTGGTATACATTCTTCCTTTATAAGATTCCTTTGGCGGAACAATACAGTTGGTTGTCATTAAAATCGGACCGTTAAAGCTTTCGAATTCACGAGTTTGTTCCCACCATGCATTTCCATAGTTACCGACAAAGTGGTCATATTTTTTGAAGGCTGGATAATAGTGTGCCGGCAGCATTTCGCTATGTGTATACACATCTACTCCCGTGCCTTCCGTTTGTTTTAATAACTGTTCCATATCTTTCAGGTCATGGCCACTCACTAAAATTCCCGGATTTTGACGTACCCCAATGTTTACTTTCGTCATTTCCGGATGACCATATGTGGATGTATTGGCGGTATCTAAAAGCTCCATGGCATGAACGCCATACTTTCCACATTCCATTGAAAGTTCAATCAATTGTTCCATACTTACAGAATCATCTGTAATCATGGCTAGTGCTTTTTGCATAAACGCATTTAGCTCATCATTTTCATAGTAAAGGTTTGCCGCATGCTCTAAATAGGCAGCCATTCCTTTCAAACCGTATGTTACTAACTCTCTTAATGAACGAATATCTTCATCTTTTGTGGCTAAAATACTAACTTCCTGCGAAGCAGATTTCATTTCTAGTTGATGATTGGTTTCAGCATCCCATGTAACATAATCGCTATTATTGTCTAACGTGTACCCAGCATTGGTAATGGCCGCTTTAATTTCTTCCCGGAGGTTTAAACCTTTTCTTACTGTATGAAAAAACTCATTTTTATCCCAATTGGCATTGGTAATCGTCATAAAAAGACCATTTACAATATATTCATCGGTTTTCTTTTGATTAATCCCGATTCCACGTGCCATTGTATTCACAATTGCTAATCCCTTCATTGTATAAATCAATAAATCTTGCATATTGGCTAAATCATCTTTTTTTCCACATACTCCAACAACTGTACAACCTGTTCCTTTTGCAGTTTCTTGACATTGAAAACAAAACATACTCATTTATAATTTCCTCCTGTGAATGTTTGCAGATTTTTAATTTTTCTAGGTTCTTAGTTAGTGGGAAAGATTGAATAAGGTTTAATAGCAATAATAATGTAATCAACTTATTTACATTGCTCATTATAAGTTCATTGATTTTAAATTTGGAGTTCTTTATGAATCTGTTCATAAACAAGTCAAAAAGATTTGAACACTTCGTGACAAAAAGGACAAATGGATGGGGGGCGGAAATCTAAAAAACAATATCCGATTAGAAAAGATTTAATATCCTTCCATTCTGAATACTTTTCAAAAATATAAGGAAATTAATAATATGTGAAGAAAAAGGAGGAAAATGAGGTGATTCGTGTTAGAAGGAGTCCTTTCATGAAGAAAGAAGTGAAAGATCATAAAGCTCCACATCAGACTTTATCACAGGACAGCCCTTTATCGAAAACACTTGAAAGCAATATACAATACTTCTCCTCTCTGTACAAGGAAAGTTCAGATGTCATTTTCCGAACCTTTATTGTTGATAAGAAAGACGCTGCTATTATCTATATAGAGGGATTAAGCGATACTCAACAGTTAGAACAACAAGTGCTTGAGACACTGTTAGATACAAGTGAATTGGATGAAACAGACTTCCTGCTTTCTATAAAAAATAGATTACCCATTTCAAACATCAACCGGGTCACGACGATTTCCGCCTGTATCGATGCCATTTCCACTGGAAACCCAGTTTTGTTGTTTGATGGATTTGAAGAGGCTTTCTCCTTAGGTTTAGTGAAATTTGAAAAACGCACCATTGAAGAGCCACAGGCGGAAACATCCATTCGAGGACCAAGAGAAGGTTTCACTGAATCTCTTGGTGTAAATACATCATTATTGCGTCGAATTATAAAAGACCCTGCTTTGAAAATGAAGACCGTCTATATAGGAAAATATACAAAGACAAAGGTGGTAATTTCTTTTATAGAGGGAATAGTAGATAAAGCTCTAATTGAGGAAATAGAAAACCGTCTGAATCGAATAAATATTGATGGAGTGTTGGAAAGTGGGTATATCGAACAATTCATTGAGGATAATCCCTATTCTCCCTTTCCGCAAGTTTTGTATACCGAGCGCCCTGATGTGGTTTGCGGTAATTTACTAGAGGGCAGAGCCGTTTTGCTTATTGAAGGGACCCCCTTTTCCTTGGTGGCACTAGTGAGTTTTTTTAGTTTATTTCAATCCCCAGAAGACTATTACGAACGTTTTTGGATAGGGGCCATTATCCGATCTCTCAGGTTTCATTTTTTAGTAATCGCCTTATTTCTCCCTTCAAATCTATGTTTCCATAGTCACGTTTCATCAGGAAATGATCCCCGTCTGCCTTGTTGCTAAGTATAGCATCGGCTAGAGAAGGCATCCCCTTTCCGGGCATTGTTGAAGCGATTATGATGGAAAATACCTTTGAAGCCATAAGGGAGGCTGGAGTACGTCTTCCTAGACAAGTCGGTTCAGCTGTCAGTATCGTAGGGGCACTTGTCATTGGAGAGGCAGCTGTTCAGGCGGGGATTGTTTCTGCACCCATGATTATTGTGGTGAGTAGTACAGGGATTGCCTCCTTTATGGTACCTCGCTATTCGATTGGTCTAGCCATCCGATTACTAAGGTTCCCAATTATCATTCTAGCAGGCTTTGTCGGGCTAATCGGGGTCATGCTTGCGTTAATTCTGCTCGTGATCCAAATGCCATTTCCAAGTTACAACTCAATGTACCGAGGAGACTGTTCTGGGGTCAATGTAAACTTTTTATTTTTGGAGACGAGCTTGCTAAAAACGGTATACGTAAAGAAATCGATTTTTTGGCACGCCATCCAAGTCCAAGAGGAAAATCACTTTTATATGTTAGTAAAGGGGAAGCGAGAGATATTTTGACATTAATTCCACCTTTAGAAAGATATTCAGGGGAGGCCCTGAGAAAAGTATCACAAATTGAAAATGGAATGATTACAACACTAAAAGATGTCGACATGGGGTTAATGGGTGAGAGTGAAAGTGTGTCTATGCCTTATATAAAAAAGTTGTCCCAAAATGATAAAACAAGGAAATCGAATCAGACCATACCTGTTTTTGAGGGAACGGCTGTATATAAGAAAGATAAAATGATTGGAACGTTAAACATGAAAGAGACACGTGGTTTACTTTGGTTAAAGGACGAGGTGAAAAGGAGTACCATATCCGTTAAGCCTAAAGGTGAGGACGGTAAAGTTACGATGACACCGACGATAGGAAAGATGAGTTTTAGACCTAAAATCAAAGAAAATCGCTGGATGATGCATCTAAATATCGCGATTGAAGGAGATATTGTTCAAAACGAAACGCAGCTAAATCTACTGAATGAGGATGTCCTGATGAAAATCCAGGGGGAATTCGAAGCCGCCTTAAAGAAAAGAGTAGGCCAAACCGTTGAGAAGCTTCAAAAGGATTTCAAGACAGATGTCATCGATTTTGGGAGGAAATTTCATCAACACTACCCGAAGGAATGGAAAAAAGTGCAGGATCACTGGGAGGAGAAATTCCCAGAGGTCGAGGTCCATATAACAGTGAATGCAAAAATAAGGAGACCTGGTTACATTGGCCCGCCCGCAGCCCTACCTAGAGACGAGGTGAAGGAGTAATGCAATGGAGTTGGGTCACAGTATTAGGCATACAAGGACTTTTGGTAATCATTGTGTTATTCGAGTGGAAGAGACTCAAAAAGGCGTCGAAGGCAGATATCATAACATTTTCAGCAATCCTGTTATTGTCAGAATTGATTGCCTTTTTTAACCTAGAAAACGTGCCGGGGCCTCTTACTCTGCTTCAATACATTTTTGGTCCTTTAAGTAAAATAATGGAGTAAAGCTGCTAAAGGGTTCCGTTACCTGTGGCAAATATTTTGCGAAAGAAAACGGAACCCGTTAGCGGTTTGCTCGGTTTTTCTTATTTTTTGTATTGTGAACATTAGATTTATTCAGTATATTTAATGTAATATCAAGCAGCGAGGAAGGTAAAATGAACCAATCCTATTTTTATTTAAAACTAGAAACACATCAATTACATATGTCTTATAAAAATGAATCTCGTCGTGTGCGTGTTTTATTGCCGAAAAATTATGATAAAGATGTGGCTGAAAATTATCCAGTTGTCTATATGCATGATGGACAAAATGTTTTCTATAGTAGTGAAGCGTATAGCGGGTATTCATGGAAAGTAATTCCGGCAATTAAACAAAACTCCGATTTACCGAAGATGATTATTGTGGGGATCGATAACGCTGGACAAGATCGAATTAATGAATATACGCCATGGAAAATTACTGAAAGCCCACTTCCTGAAGATATTGAACTAGGCGGAAGAGGAGCGGAGTTTGCTGAGTTTGTCATGACGGTCGTGAAGCCGTTTATCGATGATCATTATCGAACAAAGGCGGATAAATATCATACAGCGGTGATTGGCAGTTCACTTGGAGGAAATATTTCGGCTTTTATGGGTATTGAATATAAAGAACAAATTGGTGGTTTAGGTATTTTTTCTTTAGCCAATTGGATTACAAGTAAAGCCTTTGACAGTTATATTGCCGGGAAAGAGTTGGATCCTGAACAACGTGTGTACATTCAAGTGGGGACTCAGGAGGGTGACGATACCGATCGACAAATGATGTATGGGAATATGAAACAGGCCTATATCGATTGCTCGCTTAAGTATTATAAACAACTGATAAAAGGCTCTGTTCCTATTGATAGCATTCGTTTAAATATTTTTGCGGATGAAGAACATAATGAAAAAGCTTGGGCAAAACACTTGCCAGAATGTTTACGTTTCTTAAGTGTGAAGTGGTCTTGAATGAATTGAATATTTATATTTGACTGAATCTGAACAAAATAGGAATCTATCAATTTTTTGAAAATTTTTGAAAGTTTATATTGAATATATATTGAAATAATTGTACCCTAGTTGAGAAAATAATGAATTTTTTGATTCTGTGAAAGGGGCTTTTTGTATGAATTATATTTTGATATCACCATATTATCCAGGTAATTTTCAGCCATTTGCTCATCGTTTAAACGATGCAGGTGTCAATGTATTAGGAATTGGCGAAGAGCCATATGACCAATTAGGTAGCGAATTACAAAACTCTTTAACAGAATATTATCGTGTAAATAATTTAGAAGATGTCGATGAAGTGAAACGTGCCGTTGCATTTTTATTTTATAAACATGGTCCAATTGACCGGATTGAATCCAATAACGAATACTGGTTAGAACTTGATGCACAGTTGCGTGAGCAATTTAACGTGTTCGGCAATAAATCAAATGACTTGAAAAAAGTTAAATATAAATCTGAAATGAAAAAGTTGTTTAAACAAGCAGATGTGCCTGTGGTAGAAGGAAGAGTCGTAAAAACTAAAAAGGATTTATCTAAAGCTATTAATGACTTAGGACTGCCAGTTATCGCGAAACCTGATAATGGAGTGGGATCCGCTGCAACCTTTAAATTAAGTTCAAAAGAGGATGTACGCCATTTTGAAGAAGAATGGGGAGAAGCGCAAGTTTACTTCTTAGAACCATATGTCGAAGGAGGCGTGCTTTGTACATTTGATGGTTTAGTGGATCAGCAAGGGAACATTGTTTTCCAAACCAGCTTTACCTATAATGTGCCAACACTGGAACTCGTAAATGGTCAGTTGGATTTAGCTTATGTGATTCAAAAAGAAATCGATCCAAAACTCGAGGCTTATGGAAAGGCGATTGTGAAAGTTTTTGGCATGAAAGAACGCTTTTTCCATATTGAGTTTTTTAAATTAGAAAATGGGGATTATGTTGCACTTGAATACAATAACCGCTTGGCTGGCGGCTACACGGTTGATATGTACAATTTCGCGTACTCCATTGATTTATTTGCACAGTATGCTTCGCTTGTAACAGGAGGAGAATTCAAAGAGCCAGATGTCGAAAACCAGTTTTGTGTCGGTGTTACACAGCGTGATGTGTATGAGTATAAACATGATACGAATGCTATTTATGAACGATTTGGCGACCGTGTGAAGTTTGAACAGCGCATGCCTGATGCGTTTGCGGAACTTCAAGGAAATCAATTTTATGCGATTAATGCAGATTCGCAAGAAGAAGTGGATGAGATTATCCGTTTTGTCCATGAACGAAAAAATTACAGCATTGTAAACGTATAGGGATAGGAGATTTTTTATATGCATATAGAACAGTTACATCATTGGAGTGGCGAATTAGGCCGTGAAATGGTGTTGAACAGATATGGACACAGCGGCATGCCAATCGTAGTTTTTCCTTCATCTGGAGGGACGCATACGGAATACTATGATTTTGGGATGATTGATGTGTGTCATCACTTTATTGAATCCGGAAAAGTTCAGTTTTTTACATTGTCTAGTATTGATAGCGAAAGTTGGCTGCACGACTCAAAACCGGCGCATGACCGTGCCTTAGCTCACGCGGCATATGACCGTTATGTGATTTCAGAAGCTATTCTATTTATTAAACATAAAACAGGCTGGTCTGATCCAATGATGACAACGGGTTGTAGTATGGGGGCATACCATGCACTGAACTTTTTCTTGCGACATCCGGATGTCTTCCAAACAACCGTTGCACTTAGCGGTATTTACGATGCGCGTTACTTTTTTGGGGATTACGGAAATGATCCGCTTGTATATGAAAATTCACCGAGTGATTACATATGGAATCAAAATGACGGCTGGTTTATTGATCGATATCGTTCAGCAGATATCATTATTTGCACTGGTCTGGGTGATTGGGAACAGGAAGGGCTGCCTTCATACTTTACATTAAAAAAAGCCTTTGAAGAAAAACAAATTCCTGCATTGTTTGATGAGTGGGGCGAAGATGTTTCGCATGATTGGATTTGGTGGCGACGCCAAATGCCGTATTATTTAGGAAAATTATTTTAATAAAATGTCAAAAAAACATCAGGACGGTTAAGTTGCTGGTGTTTTTTGATGGGGGATTTTTTGATTTTTAGGTTATTCGAGAGAAATGTCCATCCGGTATTTTAAAGAAAATTCAAAAATAGACAAAGTATGATAACTTTAAAGTATAATATGAAATAGTTATGTTTGTTCGGTCAGTAGATAAAATGAAAATCAATTTTTTCTGCACCAATCAGATATTGAACAGAATATGAAGGGTAACAAAGATGAGCATAATAAAGGATTTTTTGCTGCAACTGGCGTTTATGGTAATACCCATTTTTATTTACTTTACATTTATAACGGAGAAGGTAGAAAGCACTAAAAAGAAGACAGTAATAATGTCCGTTTTGTGGGGTATATCCATATTATTTTGTATGTCTTTCCCAGTGAGTTTTGGACAAAATGCTCGCTTGGAGTTAAGAATTATTCCTCTATTATTAGGGACGCTTTACGGCGGTTTTTGGTCAGGCATTTTCCTATCAGCGCTAATCATATTTTTTCGACTTTATTTTGGAATCAGTTTAGGATTTTATAATACTGTTCTTGTCTTATTATTTGCATTGCCTGTAATATTGTCTTTTCAAAAATCGTTTGCAAGTTCAAAAAAAGAAAAAAGAGTTAAAATTGCGGTTGGTCTTTCCCTTTACTACTGTCTTATTGGCCTTACTTTATTTTGTATGCTAAGAGGTTTTTCAATAGATTATTTTAAAGTACAGATTATTCATCTTCTCTTTGTAGTCGCCGCTACTTGGTTCTTCACTGTGTTATACGAAGCTATCAGGGAGATTCACCAACTTCGGTCAGAGATGCAAAACACTGAGAAATTAAAAGTAATTAGCGAGTTAGCCAGCGTTTTTGCTCATGAAATTCGAAATCCGATGCAAGTGACTCGTGGCTTTCTGCAACTTCTAAACGAGCCTGATTTGCCGAAGAAAAAGAAGGAATATATTCATCTCTCTATCGAAGAACTAGATCGAGCAAATGAAATAATAAATGATTTTTTATCTTTTGGAAAG
This sequence comes from Neobacillus sp. MER 74, assembly GCF_023714155.1. NCBI lineage: Bacteria > Bacillati > Bacillota > Bacilli > Caryophanales > Bacillaceae > Neobacillus > Neobacillus sp. MER 74. Next base: position 14,413 of record NZ_JAMAUV010000013.1, on the reverse strand, counting down.
CCTTCTATAAATAACATCGAAAGAATCGATGTGGGTTATCAGTTACAACGTGTTGTAAATATGATTCAAAGTTACTCTCTAAGCCATAATGTTGAGATTAAAACTGATTTTTATAACAACGGTTGGATCCATGCTAATCCTCAAAAATTAAACCAATTATTGATAAATATTTTGAAAAATGCGATAGAGTCTATGCGAGATGGTGGAATTGTCTGGATTACAAGTTGTTCAACAGCGGATGGATATATAAAGATTACTATTAAGGATCAAGGGATTGGTATGACAAAAGAACAAATTGATAGACTTGGATCCCCTTTTTATACCTTAAAGGAGAGTGGAACAGGACTAGGAATGATGGTAAGTTTCCAAATTGTCCGTTCTTTTAAAGGTAAAATACAAGTGGCAAGTGAAAAGGGGAAGGGGACAGAATTTATTATATTACTACCGCAAATAACTTAAAGGTTATCTCATTTTCAAGAGTGGAAGAATCATCTGCTTATATTTTCATTTACTTCGATAAAAAGGAAGGAGTGCAAACGATGGATTTCGAAACGGTTATGCAGGAACTTGAAGCCCTCGGCAAGGAACGTACGAAAAAGATATACACAAGTAATGGTGCACACGAACCGCTTTTTGGAGTAGCTACAGGTGCAATGAAGCCGCTTGCAAAGAAAATCAAGAAAAATCAGCCTCTCGCCGAGCAGCTTTATGCAACCGGGAACTACGATGCCATGTATTTTGCCGGTGTCATTGCGGACCCCATGATCATGACGGAGGCAGATTTTGAGCGTTGGATCGATGGGGCGTATTTTTATATGCTATCTGATTATGTGGTTGCCGTAACGTTGGCCGAAACTGATATTGCACAAGATGTTGCTGATAAATGGATTGCAAGCGGTGAAGAACTTAAAATGTCGGCAGGATGGAGTTGTTATTGCTGGTTGTTAGGTAATCGCAAGGACAGTGAATTTAGCGAAAGCAAGATTGAAAGCTTGCTAGATCAGGTGAAAAATACGATTCACGATGCTCCTGATCGAACAAAATCCGCTATGAATAATTTTATGTACACAGTCGGGATTTCCTATGTACCGCTCCATGATAAGGCGGTTGAAACGGCAAAAGAAGTAGGCCCAGTAGAAATTAAGCGGGACAAGAAAAAAAGCAAGATTCTCCTCGCTTCCGAAAATATCCAAAAGGAAATCGATCGAGGAAAACTTGGTTTCAAACGTAAATATGTAAGATGTTAGCATCGTTTGTGGAAAGTGGCTTAGTAATTACATTACTGAGCTATTTTTTTATACAAAATTTGAATATATTTAGGATGGATTCACGAATACACGACAAATTATTCATTCTATCATGGGACTTTCTAATTAAAAGGGTGAAAAATGAGGATTTTTGCAAGATTAAGCAGGATTTTTAATTTTTATAAAAGAATATATTATATACAATTCAAATCACTGGTTCATACTGGAAAAACTGTGCTAAAAAAGTAATGATATGCTCACACAGGATGTTGTTTTCACTATGCAAATAGTCACTGATAAAAATAGGTCAAAGCATATTATTCATCCATTCTATCAAGGTATGAAAGAGGGTATTCGATATGATTGAAAATTTCTTTGCTGACTATAAAAAATATATTGTAGTACCGGAAGATGAAAAGGCTGGTAATGAAGTATTTGATCCCCAAAATTTTGAAGCATATTATATATTAACACTGTCCATTTTTGATTCCCGTATATCGAGCTGGAAGGATGCTAGTAAATTTGAAATTGATGTGGAAAAAAGTATCAAAATAGTCCTGAGTGATTTCAATCAAAGACAGCATAAGCAGTACCATCTTCAATTACTAGAATTTGATCGGTATAAAAACTATTTTATCTTGGCTTTTTCATCTAAAACAAAATTTAACCCAGGGGAAGAAAAAGACCGTATCGTGTATGTCATTGATAATATACTCACAAACCCTTTTTATGTTGGACAAGGCTGGTTTAATTTGATTGGTGAAAAAGGAAAAGTGGCTCGAAAGCTCTTTTGCTGCTCCTTCAAGGAATATGTTGTGGAGGACCGAGACCTTTCTAAAACGGAAGAAAAATATGAAAACATCAGTGAATTTATCCCTAAGAATGGAGAGATCAAGCTGATTAAAAGCATCTGAGCAAGGTTTTTGATGATGACCCAAATCTTGGGGTTAGAACATTTATGAAAATAATTTACCTGTTTTTGGGCATCCTCTTTGTGAGGATGTTTTTTTTGCTAACCAAAAGGGGTGAAGGTGTTTGAAATGCCCACAATGTGTTTATTCCAATCCAGATGGAGTGAAGTTCTGCATAAGCTGCGGCGAAAGGTTTATTAAGGATAACACACAAGAAGATGAAAACAGTTTTTTTTATGAGTTTGCCCATTATGTCGATATGGTTCCGAAATACCAACGCTCGGTTGAGCCGAAATTTCAAAATGTATTTTCGCGTGTGTTCCGGAATCATAGTGAACTGGAAGCTGAACGGCTGTTTATCGTTGGAACGGCACTAACGACACCCAAGATTTCAGAAGTGAAAGACACTTGGCCGAAACCGTGGCTTTTTGCAAGGGTATTTATCATTGCTCTTCTGGCCTTCGCAGGATTTTACATGGGTGTGACATATTTCGGTAATGTAAACTTTATACCTGGACTGATTATTGTTGGCGCATTTGCTGTTCCGTTTACAACGTTAATCTTCTTTTGGGAAATGAATGCTCCGCAAAATATTGCTTTTTATAGGGTGATTTATATCGTGTTGATCGGCGGAGTTCTCTCGATGTTAGTCGCACTTGTGTTTTTCGATATTCTGAAAAATATGATCAATCCGATTACAATTGGCATTGCAGAGGAACTGGCCAAAGCTATAACGGTCATTACGTTTGTGAGATACCGAAAATACAGATATATACTTAACGGGCTTCTCATTGGTGCAGCCGTTGGAGCGGGTTTTGCCGCGTTTGAAACAGCGGGCTATGCACTAAGGTCATTGCTTTCTGGGGATGGTGCAAATCTCTACAATACCATCCTGTTTCGAGGAATCTTTGCTCCCGGCGGGCATATTGCCTGGGCGGCGCTGACTGGTGCAGCATTCTGCAGAGTGCAAGGGGACCATCCATTTAATCTTAAAATGCTATTCCGTTTTAGGTTTTTACGCGTCTTTGTTTTAGTGGTATTGATGCATGCGTTATGGGACACTCCCATAACAGGAATGTTCCCATTTGGACAGATTTTTTTAATGCTGGCTTCATGGGTAGTTGTCTTCCTGCTCATCCGTGCTGGCCTTAAGGAAATCGGAGAAAGAAAAATATCTGTATAAGAGGCAGAGGAGAGATCCTCAACAGGTTCCGTTACTTATTGCAATATACAAAATGTAAAATAAAATGGCCAACAAATTTGTAATCTAATTTGTTGGTTATTTTTGATTGCAGGAGAACTTCCGGTATCTCTTCTGGTTATTTATCCGATTTAAAAAAGTTAATAAACCGATGATAGGGGCATTTGGACAATGACGTATCATCGTCACGAAGAAAATATTGTCTCCACTCAAAATTATCCTCTGCTCCATAGCTGTTTAAATCGGGATGGATCGGAGCGGAATCGTAGGCTGCCAGTCTTTTTCTAACTTGCTGTTTAATCCCTTTTGCAAAATTGGGTGACTTATTAAATTCATTAAGGACCCAGCGAGGAGTAATCGCGAGCATCAGTTCATCAAAATGCCTGCTTTTTCGATTCTTATGGGCAGGGGTTGCGCAGTACATAAAATATTTCTCTCCATGATAACAAAACTCCCATATTGGAAGATGGGGGTCCATAGGGATATCCTCTGGCCAATCATATGGGTCGATGCTCCGTAAGCCACTGAGATGCTTCCAAAATAATTGTTCGTAATCTTCAACCCTATAGGCCATCTTCATGTCCTCAGGCGTTTCATAAAAAACAATCAGTGATGTGTTGCTGCCAATTTCCCTTGAAACTTCTGTGTAGCTGCTCAAGGCTTCAGCAAGTTCAAATACAGTAGAAGCTTCCCTTGGATTCCCAATAAAGCTGTATCGCAGCTGATTCTTTGCGAATCCAATAGTGGCAGGGATGCAGGGAAAGGGTTTGTCTTTGTCACTCATTTTAGTAGAGAATTTCTCAATCGCATTCTTTTTCCAGTCCGTTAATTGTTTCCGGCTTAAAGGATCATCTCTATATAGTCCTTTCATGATTGACACCTCCATACTGCAGTATATTCATACGTACAAGAGTGGGGAGATGTCCCGATTTAAATGGGCAAACATCTAGGTACATTGGAATGTCGATTGGTATAAAGAATCATAGGGACAATGACCTTCCGCCTGTCCTTTTAAAAAATTCAGGCATCAATTGTTGATCCAAGAATAGATGTTAAAGATGGTTCAATTTCCATACTCTATGAGGAACTGGGGCAGATTGGAGCGCCATTTATCAATTGGAGGAGGATGCTTATGAGATTGATAACTTGGACTTTGGGAATATTTAAAAAGAAGCATCGGATTACAGCCGTTCCGTATACCAAGAATATGAATCTTGTTGTAGGGAGCCTATTGGGTGGTTTCGCTGCTATCCTTCAATCGGCAGGATTGATAGGCGGGATTGGCTATGCGCTTAGCATTATGGCTACCGGACCGATTATCCTCGCAACCGTCCTTTCTATTCGAATTGGCCTGTTAACATATGCGGTCACTACTCTATTATTGATCATCCTCCAGCCAAGTGAGGTACTGATTTTCCTGTTTACCACTGGACTTCTCGGGATTGCCCTAGGGATAGGATTTAAATTCTATAAAACGGGATCTATGGTTTCGGTCATGGGTGGAACATCTCTTTCGTTTGGGATTCTTATTTTACTTTATATATTTCAGTTCCCCGTGTTAGGCCCTTCTATTTCAAGGCAGGTAAGTGGAACAGTGATAGCAGGCGTTTTTCTATTTAGCCAGTTTTATAGCTGGATTTGGATGAATCTTAGTATAGTTGGAATGAAGCATTTAAATAAGGTCATGTTGAGAAAGATATGGGTAGAGAAAGACGAGTCAAGTTGAAGGTTATGGGGGATATTGAATGGCTGCTTAAAAATAATTTTTTGTTAAAAATCATGCACGTTTCTTCTCCATCAACATAAATTAACTTCTGTGAGTAATTTGATTGGAAGGAAGAAATAGCTATGAACAACCATGAATTAAAAATTAAAACGACTAAAAATTCATTTAACAGTGGAGGGACTGAATATAAAGTTATTGAAATAAAGGTATATGATCTTTCTGAGAATTTATATGCTGTCGTAACTCCTATTAAAATGAAATAACTATGTTTTGAGTGCAAGACTAGATAAATCATACTGCGGATAACCAATCGATCGAACGTGTGGCCTCATCCAATCCAGGGAGGCCTTATTTAAATTTTGCTCTTTTCTAAAAGATAGATGTGTCTTAAATTCGCTCGAATATATATTAGTGCCAATTCTTTGTACATGGGTTAACTCCCGTCATTTTTCACTAAAATTTGAAAAAAATATCTTGAAAAAGATTCATTTTCCGATTATTATGTAAATATGTTGTAAGCATTATGCCGGTTTAGCTCAATTGGTAGAGCAACTGACTTGTAATCAGTAGGTTGGGGGTTCAAGTCCTCTAGCCGGCACCAAAGTATTTTGCGATAGCAAAATAACTTACATTATTCCGCAGTAGCTCAGTGGTAGAGCTATCGGCTGTTAACCGATCGGTCGTAGGTTCGAGTCCTACCTGCGGAGTTTAGTCTAACAAAATTTACATTAGAAGAGAACATAAAGTCACATCCAATTATCGGGTGTGACTTTTTATGTTCTATTATTTGAGAAGGAGGTGGGATACCAACTTAAAATGATGTTTTAAAGAAGCTTTTTTGTATTGTGACTAATATTATTGATATATTGAAAAAAGTAAAAAACTAAACACCTTAAAAAGTGTATTGCAAAATATTGGGATTTGGTTAATCCATCTATGGAAGCTATTTTAAAACGTTTAAGTAATTTTAATCCTCCTAAATAAATAAAACAAAAGTGAAGAATTAGATTAGAAATTAGATATAAGGGAAATTTACCAAAAGTTAATTTTAACATCCAAAGACTTGCTACAAAATATGGACCAAAATTAAAAAAGTTTGCACTATCCAATGGTGGTACCCCTTCATAAATTTTCCACCATTTTTTCTTTTCACCGAACAAGTCTAAAGCTTTTGTGAATATACTAATAAATAACCCGGCTGGTAAATATTTTTTTAATGAATTCCTACCTAAAAACGGAACGGTTAGCCAAGGTAGAATTAGCAAAGCTATATAAAATAATTTTGAGTTTTTCATTAAACCACCTCTAAATTTATGTTATGTACTTTATTACAATTTAACCAAGCTAATTTCATTAAACTATTTTTCACGAAATAAAATTATCATGTCAACGAAATACCATAAAAATTTCCACTTGAGAAGTAATCGAAACAAAGCGACAAGACGAATATATAAGTAAGATTAAACAAATAGTAGAAGGTGAGAAAATGGAAGCAATCGTCCTGGCAGCAGGATTTTCCAGCCGTGCGAATGCATTTAAAATGACTTTGCCATTGGGAAAAATGAGCGTATTAGAGCAAACGATTTCTAAATTTGAAGGATTGTGCAGCAAAGTCATCGTCGTAGCTGGTTTTCAAGCAGAACTCATCCAAGTAGAAATGGAAAAAATCATCAAGAAAAATGCCTATTCCTTTCAGATAAAATATATTTACAATGAAAACTTTAATCGGGGAATGTTTTCTTCCATTCAAAAGGGCTGCAACGAAGTAAACGCGCCAACGTTTTTTATAACTCCCGGAGATTGTCCGCTTGTCAAAAAAGAGACCGTTCAGCAACTAGCAGAACAAGAAGGGAACGTAATTATTCCTAGCTTTAACTTTAAAGGGGGTCACCCCATCAAATTATCTAGTGAAGTGCAACAGAAAATTCTTAAAACCAATCCAGACAGTAATTTGCGTGTGGTCCTTAACAAATATGAAAAGAAGTATCTAAATGTAGAGGATCCAGGAGTACTGTTGGACATGGATACACCGGAGGAGTATCAAAAAGCAGTTCATTATTATCATGATTGCATTTGTAAATAATCTACTATGTTTTTAAGATTTTGCGGCTTACCCCAACTGCTTGTTTTAATGCGAACAGGCAGATTGGTTGGAGCCGCATTTTTTTTTGTTTTTTTAACGAGGCAGTTGATCGGAAATGAGCAAGCAAATGATCTGAAAATACTATGTCAAATATTCTTACATAAATAGGTAAAGCCTTTCGATATTAAAATATAATTAAAACAACGAAACTTGAATGAAATGAATCATAAAATAGGATTCTCATTTATAAAATCATAGGAAGAGGTTTCTATTAATAAAGTGTCCCCTTTAAAAAAGAGTCGAAGGGTGTTGTTGGAATGAACCTAAAAGACATAAGCACCTCAGTGCCCAAAAAGGATCATAGTGGTAAAGTATCGGGTCAGCTGCCCTACATTAGTGACGTGAAAGTAGAAAATATGGTTTATGGTGTTTTGTACAGGTCGCCAATTGCATATGGAAAAATCAAATCCATTCAATTGCCGAAACTACCGGAAGGATATGAAATGGTTGGAGCCGAGCAAATTCCAGGACCGAATTATGTCAAGATCATCCAAGAAGATCAGCCCATTTTTGCGAATGAATGGGTCAATTATATTGGAGAGCCGATATTGATGCTCGTAGGCGAAGACCTAGATACCTTGTATAGGTTACTAAATGAAGTAAAGGTTGATTTTGAAGAGAATCAGGCTATTTACACATTGGACGAAGCGATCCATCAAAAATCAAAACCTGGGGTTACGATGGCAAGCTATGAGTTTGGAGAAAGCTTAGCTGTCATTTCAGCCATCGAGCAAAGTGCCTACAGAATCATCGAAGAAGTGTATGACACGGGTTATCAGGAGCATGTCTACCTTGAGCCACAAGGAATGCTCGCCATCTATAAGGAAGAAGAAATTGAAGTCCAAGGTTCTATGCAATGTCTATATTATATTAAAAATGCCTTGCTTAGTGCTTTAGCCTGTGGTGACGATGAAGTCAGAGTAGTTCAGAGCCCGACTGGCGGAGGCTTTGGCGGCAAAGAAGAGTTTCCTTCCATGATGGCCTGTCACGTAGCGGTGGCGGCCAAAGCAGTCAAAAAATCAGTGATGCTCGTGTTTGACCGTGCGGAGGATATGGTGGTGACCACGAAAAGGCATCCCGCTAAACTCAACTATCGAACGGCCATAGATAAGGAAGGAAATATCTTGAGTCTGTGTGTGGACATCTATCTCGATGGCGGAGCGAATGTGGGGCTGAGCTCTGTCGTGCTGCAGCGTGCATTAATAAACAGTGCCGGTGTATATAAAATTCCACATTTTCATGCAAAAGGCTATGTATTAAAGACGAATACCGTTCCGAATGGCGCTTTCAGAGGCTTTGGTGCTCCACAGAGTTTTGCCGGTATCGAAAGTCATATGGGACATCTTAGTAATCAGGCAAATATCGAACCACTTGAATATAAACGAAAATACCTCGTCAAGCAAGGAGATCCTACCATCACTAAAGGTATATTCCGCGATCCAATCTTGGTAGAAGAAATGATTGAGGACCTGCTTAATTCCTCAGATTACAAAAAGAAAAAACAGGAGTTTCAACGATTCAATCAACAAAGTCAGCGGTATAAAAAAGGCATTGGAACCTCCTTATTTCTCCACGGCTGCGGATTTACGGGCAGTGGCGAACGAGACCATATTAAAGCAACGGTAAAACTGGTTAAATCAAAGGACGACCAGGTCTCACTAAAAATCTCAAATTCTGATATGGGACAAGGAATCTATACGACGTTGAGTAAAATTGTCGCAAAAGAACTCGACCTACCATACGAAAGAGTTTCGTATCCTTCTCCTGATACAAAAGAGGTTCCAGACTCCGGCCCGACTGTTGCCTCCCGGACAACGATGATCGTTGGAAAATTGCTTGAACGGGCTGCCAAAAAACTAAAGGATCAGTGGAGGGCAGGGGAGGAACAAGAAGTAGCGGAGCATTATGTTCATCGTGAAATGATTCCGTGGAACGAGTTGACCTTCACTGGAGATGCTTATCCGGCATATTCATGGGGTGTGAATATCGTTGAACTGGAAGTGGATACGTTAACAGGGAATGTAAAGCTAGAAAAAGTATACGGCAATTATGAAGTGGGGAAGGTCATAGATGACCGGATTATGAAAGGCCAAATTGACGGTGGTCTGGCTCAAGGGTTAGCGTACGGGTATTTAGAGAAGATGACATCACATCTTGGCAAGATCCAACAAAAAAGCATATCGGATTATGGACCTCCGACTTCCTTGGACGTGGTTCCAATCGAAAGCAAGGTCTTTGATAACCCCTATGCGGATGGTCCATACGGGGCAAAGGGAGCAGGTGAATTGACGTTAATCGGCGGCGCTCCAGCCGTCCAAGCGGCCATCGAGAATGCATTGCAAACTTCTTTTCAGCAAATTCCGATTACACCGGAAGTCATTATTGAAAGTCTTAGGGTGAAAGAGGGTGAAGAAGGTTGATTAAATTCACACTAAATGGAAGAACGATAGAAACGGACGCCTCTCCCGCAATAAGATTACTAGATTTAATAAGAGAAGAGTTTGAGTTAATTGGAACAAAGGAAGGCTGCGGTGAAGGGGAATGCGGTGCCTGCAGTGTGTTTGTGAATAACCTCCTGCAAAACAGCTGCCTGATTCCCATTGGTTCAATTGAGGGAGCTGATGTCCAAACGATAGAAGGGATTATGGAGACGGAACAATTTAAGATATTAGACGAGAGTTATTCTGAAGCCGGTGGGGTGCAATGCGGTTATTGCATTCCTGGGATGGTCATGGCAAGTGCCGCTTTATTATCCAAAAACCCTCATCCATCAGAGGAAGAAATCCGTGAAGGTATTTCCGGAAATCTGTGTCGATGTACGGGCTACAATATGATTGTAAATGCGATCAACCTAGCAGCGAAAAAAGGGGACGGCATATGGCAGAAAAAATAACCTCGTATCGCTTCGATCATTTAGACGACACGTTGAGTCAATTGAACAAAGAAGATTGTGCCATCATGGCGGGTGGAACTGATGTCATGGTCCTCCACAAAAGCCGAAGAGGAGCAGCTCCGAAAATTCCCAAACCGATTATTTTTATTGATCATTTGTCTGAACTAAAGCGGGTCTATCAAAATGAGAAGGATCTTCACATTGGGGCTTGCTGTACCTATAGCGAATTACTGGAAGAACGGTTAATCCCAGTCCCATTAAAGGACGCGATCAGAACGATTGCGGCACCTGCCATTAGAAACAGAGGGACATTAGGCGGGAATATTTGCAATGCATCTCCGGCTGGTGACACACTGCCATTATTATACGTATATAATGCAAAACTTGTACTGCGCTCCATTCATGGTGATCGGATTATGGCTATTAGCGATTTTATTCAAGGCCCCCGAAGGATCGGGCGGAATCAAAATGAGATTTTGGCTGAAATCATATTACCGTCTGTTTTGGAAGAAGGAGCTCATGTCGTTTTCGAGAAAGTCGGCAACCGCAACGCTGATGCCATTGCCAAAGTAGGGTTCGCAGGATACATCCGAATCAATGATGCTCGAATCGATGATGTGCGTTTTGCCTTCGGGGCGGTCGGGCCTACAATGGTTCGTTCGATGGATATTGAAAAGACTCTGGTCGGAAAAAGCGTACCATTAGCCGATGCCGACATCGGGCAGGTAGTGGCAGCATTCGGTAAGATCATTCGGCCAATCGACGATCAGCGCTCCACAGCAGCATACAGAAAAACCGTTTCCTTAAATCTGTTACGTTATTTTCTTAGCATGAAGCATTATCAACCGACTTAATGTTAATAAAAAGGGGGGAGCTTATTCATGCTATTGATGGAAAAAGTCGCCATATTGAACCGTCAAAACAAAACCTTTGCCTTAGCCATGATCATCGAATCAAAAGGCTCAACTCCCCAGCATGTTGGAAAAATGATTGTATACCGTGATGGAACAATTGAAGGTACTGTCGGAGGGGGCTTGGCTGAATACTATATCATCGAAGAGAGTGTTAAAGCGATCCAAGATGGCAAATCGAAAATCGTTGAATACAAATTAAATAAACATGCAAAAGACGGAATTCAAATGAATTGTGGCGGAACATTGCGGGTGTTTATTGAAGTCTATAAAAGCAGGCCAGAACTTGTTCTATGCGGTGCCGGACATTTAGGCCATGCGTTAGCAAAGCTGGCGGATTTCCTTGAAATCCCTTATTGCGTTGTCGATGATCGAGTGGGTTATTGTACGCAGGAGCGCTTTCCAAATGCGACGAACGTTTATGTGGACGAGGATATTGAAAAAGCCTTGCTGGAAGCCGGCCTAAATGAGAACTCCTATGTAGTGATTGTGACAAAGGATGGAGATGATATCGTCTTAAAAACGGCACTGCAATTTCCGATTGCGTATGTGGGCATGGTCGCCAGCAAACGCAAGGTCATAACCATATTTGAAAAATTAAAAAAGGAGGGCGTCAGTGAAGAACGGTTGGAACAGGTACACTCTCCCATCGGCTTGAACATTGGATCAGAAACCACACAAGAAATTGCCGTCAGTATTATTGGAGAGATCATCAAGATAAGTAAGGAAAAAAAGATGACGAAAGTGAAACAATTGAATAGATAAAGCGTATTTTAGAGATTTCGCTTAATGATGGAAATTAAAACATTTACCAGGAGAATCAAGTTCCGAGGTAAGTGTTTTTTTGCTGGAGCACGCATTTCATGAAAACTATTCAAAATTATGCTAATCTTAAGATATTACAAATAAGGAGGGATTAAATAATGAGTAAAACTATTCCAGAGATAACTCTTAATGATGGGTTAACTTTGCCGGTAATCGGATTGGGTACATATAAGCTAAAAGGAAATGAAGGGGTTACTTCCATCCAAAGTGCAATGGATCTTGGTTATCGACTAATAGATACTGCTTATAATTATGAAAACGAAGGAACGGTAGGTGAAGCAGTTAGACGCAGTTCGGTTCCGAGAGAAGAGTTAAGAATCACTTCCAAATTACCGGGACGTTATCAATCGTATACCAATGCAGTAACGACCATTGAAGAATCCTTATATAGGGGCCATCTCGATTATTATGATTTATATTTGATTCATTGGCCGAACCCAAAACAAGGCCTATATGTGGAAGCATGGCAAGCATTAATTGACGCAAAAAAGAAGGGGATTATTCGTTCCATTGGTGTATGTAATTTCTTGCCGGAGCATATAGAGCGTCTAGAGAAGGAAACAGGTGTTAAACCCAGTGTAAACCAAATTGAATTACACCCATACTTCAATCAAGCAGATCAAAGAATTTGGCATGAAGAACATGAGATTAAGATCGAGTCTTGGAGCCCATTAGCTCGCGCCAATGATATTTTACATAATGATTCACTTCAAATGATTGCCAACCAGCATAATAAATCCATTTCACAAATAATTCTTCGTTGGCAGTATCAATTGGGGGCTATTTCGATTCCAAAATCTGCTTCTCCTACAAGGCAACTTGAAAATATCTCAATCTTTGACTTCTCCTTGGATGCATCAGAAATGGAACTTATTTCAGGATTAACTCGTCCGGATGGAAGGATCAATAATCAAGACCCCGCTGAATACGAAGAATTTTAATCTACTAATGTGATAGAAAATTACTCAAAATGGAAAAAACGCCTTCAAATGTTATTTTGAGGGCGTTTTATTAGGGAGACTTTTTAGGTGATTTTAAAGTTCGACTGATTCAGACTTATTAATTTTTACTCCAATAACTAACATAATGAACATGGAAGAGGGGTATACGAACGAATTCCTCATTGGAGACCATATGAACAGTATCATCTTTTACCTCACAAATTACCCCTTTAACTGCCTCAGAATGGCCATGATTAATTTTTACCCAATGATATTTCAATAATTTTAGTAAGTCGTTGAAGTTCTCAGCTTCTTTAAAATTCTCAGGAACGACATTGTCGAAATCCACTTTCTGTTTCGTATTCTCTGTAAAACTATTAATGTGATGAGTATTGTAATAAACGATTTCATCCGCTTCTGTTAGAACGGCGATATAATCGTGACCTTCATACAATAACTTCGAATTTTTGGATTCCGATCCGTCTCGATTAACCTTGATAACTGATTCTTTAAAATATTTCTTGAGGTCTTCGCTCATAGATAAAGTCTCCCCTTACGTTATTTAATGATACATCATCATATGTATAACGGGAGGAACTTGTCCTAAGCAAATGGCCTGTCTTTTAATGGTCAGTTCTATTCGTTTGAAGAGATATATTACTATCTAGCCCTTAACCACGAGCCAAAGGGAAACTTCTGAATCTGCATTTGAGGCATTGTGAAGGATTAAAACCATGACATTTGTCTCTTTTGGACCATTTTGTAAAGAATAGATGTGTTCCATTGGATCCGTAAAGTATCCCGAAGTGATAACGTTTTCGTTTTCTCGTGCAATTAATCGAAAATCTAGATATTCATGACTATTGATCTGGACCCCAGGTCTCCACATATACCGTTTGAAACCATGGCCAAGATCCTCTTCAACAGCATTTTGATAACTCAAATCGTACCGTCTTTTATTCATAATATGGGGGGATTGTTTCGGTGGATTCGTAAAATGCAGCCATCCGTTTACAGTTGAAAATTTAGTCATAAGAATCATCTCCAAGTCTATTAAATATAAAGTATTATTTTATTAAAGTAATCAATTAGATCGTTCATTACCTTATGTATATTGGACTTTATGGATGCTATTCCAGAATTTTTCCTTCCAATATTCATCATACCATTTTTTGAATATATGGCTGTTTGAAAAGTCATTGTTGATTTCATCATTCATATTTTAGGGGTGTGCTACTTTTGGTGCACCTGAACTATTTACTGGGATCGAAATAAAGAGGAAGGGAGGAGTCGTTATCCCGGTTATTAGAATGATTTTGGTTGTTAATAATAAGTACAAAGAAAAATGGTTGACACTCTCACTACTCGGTGTTACGATGTACTTGTAATAAGCAATACTTAATAGTACGATTGCCCTAAGTTATTAGGTAAAAATTATTGTTTAGTACTAAGTTATACTGAATATAAGTCAGACAATATAGAGGAGGTGGTAGTGTCAAAACTTCTATGAAAAAGTGACCTGAAGTTTTTTTCTTCTCTCTTTTTTGTAGTGGAGGTACCCGCAATCGCTCTTGACAAACACACCAATGGTTTGAGGTTCCTTTAACAAGGGCGA
>NZ_JAMAUV010000139.1:0-232 GCF_023714155.1 Neobacillus sp. MER 74 | reverse complement strand
GATGTTTACTTTGCTTCTTCATTACGATTATCTAGTTTTCAAAGAACGATTAAAAAAAGCTTTGAGAGAATTGCTCCCTCAAAACTAAACAAACAAAGATCGTGTACAAACTGTTTTGTCTGGCTCACAAGTCCAGCTTTATCCTTAGAAAGGAGGTGATCCAGCCGCACCTTCCGATACGGCTACCTTGTTACGACTTCACCCCAATCATCTGTCCCACCTTAGGCGGCTG
>NZ_JAMAUV010000138.1:0-233 GCF_023714155.1 Neobacillus sp. MER 74 | reverse complement strand
TCCGCTACCCACACCTCATCCCCGCACTTTTCAACGTGCGTGGGTTCGGGCCTCCATCCAGTGTTACCTGGACTTCACCCTGGACATGGGTAGATCACCTGGTTTCGGGTCTACGACCACATACTCAATTCGCCCTATTCAGACTCGCTTTCGCTGCGGCTCCGTCTCTTCAACTTAACCTTGCATGGGATCGTAACTCGCCGGTTCATTCTACAAAAGGCACGCCATCACCC
>NZ_JAMAUV010000137.1:0-237 GCF_023714155.1 Neobacillus sp. MER 74 | reverse complement strand
ACCTCTTTATCGTTTGAGCAATGGGGGGACGCAGGAGGATAGGGTAAGCGCGCTGTTGGATATGCGCGTCTAAGCAGTTAGGCTGAGAGGTAGGCAAATCCGCCTCTCATATAAGGCTGAGCTGTGATAGCGAGGGAAATTTAGTACCGAAGTTCCTGATTCCAGTGTTAGGCTGAGAGGTAGGCAAATCCGCCTCTCATATAAGGCTGAGCTGTGATAGCGAGGGAAATTTAGTAC
>NZ_JAMAUV010000136.1:0-237 GCF_023714155.1 Neobacillus sp. MER 74 | reverse complement strand
TATATTCGACACTATTTTATTATAATGTCTTTTTCATATTTTTCAAGAGGAAAATTTAATTTTTTTCATTCCCTCAAAACTAGATAATGCAGAAGAAGTTTGTAAACTCAGAGTTCACCTTAAAATTGGTTAAGTCCTCGAACGATTAGTATCAGTCAGCTCCACATGTTACCACGCTTCCACCTCTGACCTATCAACCTGATCATCTTTCAGGGTTCTTACTAGCTTGCGCTATGG
>NZ_JAMAUV010000135.1:0-237 GCF_023714155.1 Neobacillus sp. MER 74 | reverse complement strand
ACCTCTTTATCGTTTGAGCAATGGGGGGACGCTGGAGGAGAGGGTAAGCGCGCTGTTGGATATGCGCGTCTAAGCAGTTAGGCTGAGAGGTAGGCAAATCCGCCTCTCACATAAGGCTGAGCTGTGATAGCGAGGGAAATTTAGTACCGAAGTTCCTGATTCCACACTGCCAAGAAAAGGCTCGAGAGAGATACACGCCTCTCACACCGCAGTGAGATAGAGGGGGGAGTGGAATTA
>NZ_JAMAUV010000134.1:0-237 GCF_023714155.1 Neobacillus sp. MER 74 | reverse complement strand
ACCTCTTTATCGTTTGAGCAATGGGGGGACGCAGGAGGATAGGGTAAGCGCGCTGTTGGATATGCGCGTCTAAGCAGTTAGGCTGAGAGGTAGGCAAATCCGCCTCTCATATAAGGCTGAGCTGTGACAGCGAGGGAAATTTAGTACCGAAGTTCCTGATTCCAGTTAGGCAGAGAGGGAGGCAAATCAGCCTCTCATATAAAGCTGAGCTGTGAGAGCGAGGGAGATTTAGTACCG
>NZ_JAMAUV010000133.1:0-241 GCF_023714155.1 Neobacillus sp. MER 74 | reverse complement strand
TTTGCTTTCACAAAAAACTTTGGTGGAGTCTAGGGGGATCGAACCCCTGACCTCCTGCGTGCAAAGCAGGCGCTCTCCCAGCTGAGCTAAGACCCCATTATGAAAGTGAAAGTATGGTGGGCCTAAATGGACTCGAACCATCGACCTCACGCTTATCAGGCGTGCGCTCTAACCAGCTGAGCTATAGGCCCCCACTTCAAAAATATGAGAGAGATTGCACTCTCAAAACTAAACAAACAAA
>NZ_JAMAUV010000132.1:0-242 GCF_023714155.1 Neobacillus sp. MER 74 | reverse complement strand
AATGCTGGCAACTAAGATCAAGGGTTGCGCTCGTTGCGGGACTTAACCCAACATCTCACGACACGAGCTGACGACAACCATGCACCACCTGTCACTCTGTCCCCCGAAGGGGAAAGTCCTATCTCTAGGAGTGTCAGAGGATGTCAAGACCTGGTAAGGTTCTTCGCGTTGCTTCGAATTAAACCACATGCTCCACCGCTTGTGCGGGCCCCCGTCAATTCCTTTGAGTTTCAGCCTTGCGG
>NZ_JAMAUV010000131.1:0-242 GCF_023714155.1 Neobacillus sp. MER 74 | reverse complement strand
TTCCCCTTCGGGGGACAGAGTGACAGGTGGTGCATGGTTGTCGTCAGCTCGTGTCGTGAGATGTTGGGTTAAGTCCCGCAACGAGCGCAACCCTTGATCTTAGTTGCCAGCATTCAGTTGGGCACTCTAAGGTGACTGCCGGTGACAAACCGGAGGAAGGTGGGGATGACGTCAAATCATCATGCCCCTTATGACCTGGGCTACACACGTGCTACAATGGATGGTACAAAGGGCTGCAAGAC
>NZ_JAMAUV010000130.1:0-243 GCF_023714155.1 Neobacillus sp. MER 74 | reverse complement strand
CCCAGTGTGGCCGATCACCCTCTCAGGTCGGCTACGCATCGTCGCCTTGGTGAGCCGTTACCTCACCAACTAGCTAATGCGCCGCGGGCCCATCTGTAAGTGTCAGCCGAAACCGACTTTCAGCTTTCCCTCATGAGAGGAAAAGGATTATCCGGTATTAGCACCGGTTTCCCGGTGTTATCCCAGTCTTACAGGCAGGTTGCCCACGTGTTACTCACCCGTCCGCCGCTAGACTCCGAAGAG
>NZ_JAMAUV010000012.1:0-143685 GCF_023714155.1 Neobacillus sp. MER 74 | reverse complement strand
GCCCACGTGTTACTCACCCGTCCGCCGCTAGACTCCGAAGAGTCTCGCTCGACTTGCATGTATTAGGCACGCCGCCAGCGTTCGTCCTGAGCCAGGATCAAACTCTCCAAGAAAGTTGATTAGCTCAATTGTTACGTTGGCTTAGCTTCACTTTTTTTGAAAGATTCACTAATAAAATTTTGTTGACGTTTCTGCTTTGTTTAGTTTTCAAAGAACTATTTTGTGACAGGTTTATAGTTTATCATCTCATCACCAGAAAGTCAAACATTATTTTTAAATAATATTTTTTCTGAATCAGCGAGATCTATCATATCAACCACATTAACTTTTGTCAACTGATGAAGGATTATATTTCTAAGAAATATCTAAGTTTCATATACTGTTCCCTCATCAGATTTACTATATTACTATCATGTATCTTTAAAGTCAACTATTATTCTACAAAATATATTATTTTCTTTCTTAAGATAACTATTCCATCATTAAACCATTGCCTCAGCTCTAGTGCATCGCTGATTCTTTAATACACTTCGGTTATAATATAACATTATAAATTGAACAGAAAACGCGGGATCGCCATGCAGTTTACATGGTGTCAGGCACCGCTTAGGAAGGTAATGGAATGACAAATATTAAAGATTTGGCAAAGATGGCAGGCGTTTCTGTAACCACTGTTTCTCGGGTGTTGAATAATCATCCGTATGTAAGTGACGAAAAAAGGAATGCCGTTTTAGAGGCGATTAAGCGTAGTAATTACCAACAAAATATTAATGCCGTCAATTTAAGTACGGGCAAGACTTTTCTTGTAGGTGTGGTAGTTCCTTTTATCGATCACCTTTACTTTGCCCTATTAATGAAAGGAATCGCAAACGAAGCGTTAAAGCACAATTACAATTTGGTTATATTTCAGACTAACTACGTGGAAAGCCGAGAATTAGATGCATTACAAACGTTAAAACAAAAGCAGATTGATGCGTTAATTATTTGCTCGAGAATATCCACATGGAGCCAAATTGAAACGTATTTGCCTTTTGGACCAATCATTTTATGCGAGGATACCAGAGGAAAAAAAGTATCCTCCACATTTGTGGATCACTATAAAAGTTTCCTATTTGCATTAGATTACCTCTATCAAAAAGGTCACGAAAAAATTGGTTATTGCATTGGGCGTAAATCAGGTACTAATAGTAAAAACAGAGAATTAGCGTATAAGGATTTTTTAGAAACCAATCGTTTATCCTATAATCCTTCCTATATTTTTGAGGATTGTCTCCAATTCGAGGATGGAGAAAAGGTAGTGGAGCAGATTAGAAAGATGCCCCAACCACCAACAGCCTTATTGGTGACAAGCGATGATGTTGCAGCTGGGATTGTTACCTGTGCAAAAAATCTAGGTGTTACTATACCAGATAATCTTGCACTTATCGGGTTCAACAATCAACCTATCGCAAAAACGATGAGTATCACAACGATTGAAATTCCACTTGAGGAGATGGGCAGGAAACTATTTTTACAAGGAATCCACAAATATGAGGAGATTTCCCAAGACGAAATCCCCGTAACATTAATTGAACGGAATACCGTTTGATTCTCGCGAATTGATTGTTTCTATCTTCTTCACTCTCCGTACCTAATAAAAAAACAGAAATTATTTTTTCAATCCCCTTGACCTGAAACGCGTTTCATAAACTATTCTGTTTTTGCAAGAACTCACAACATTAGGTCGGCGTTATCAGTATTCCCTGAGCGTAACGACCTGATGTGATTAAATGGAGGGATAGAAAATGAAACAACCTATGGTGTTTTTTGATATTGACGGTACATTACTTAACGAGGATAAAGTGATTCCAGATTCCACAAAAAAAGCCGTTCGTTTACTTCAGGAAAAAGGAGTGCACACGGTAATTGCCACTGGTCGTGTGCCGAAGATGTTTTCTTGGATTCAAAAAGAATTGAATATTAGTTCTTTCATTTCCATGAACGGACAATATGTTGTATATGAAGGACAAGAAATTTATGCCAATCCAATTAATCCTGAGCTGCTTCAGTCGATTTCCACTTTGACAGCAATCAACGGCCATGCCCTTGCCTACTGCAGCCACGATGATTTTAAAGTCAGCAAAGAAAACCATCCCTTTATTGAATCGAGTTTCGATTCATTAATGATGCCTTATCCTATAGTTGACAATTCATTTTATATAAATCGGCCAATATTTCAGGGACATCTTTACTGCAACCACGAGGACAAATATCAATACGTCGACCATTTTCCTGATTTAGACTTCGTCAAGTGGCATGATTATGCTTATGATTTCCTGCCAAAAGGGGCCTCAAAAGCGGTTGGTATTCGCAAACTGCTTGAATTCGTAGATATCAATCACGAGAACTGTTTTGCATTCGGCGACGGTTTAAATGATTCGGAGATGTTATCCATGATTGGTACGGGGATCGCCATGGGCAATGGGGTTCCTGAAGCAAAGGCCGCAGCCGATCTAATTACCACAACATCTTCTAAACACGGGATTCTCAATGGTCTCATCCACGTCGGCCTTTTAGAAAAAGACGCAGCCGCGGAATATGTAAACGAAGCAATATAACCATTGAAGAAGGATGGTTCTTAAAATGTTAGACCTTCATTTAATTAACGTCTGTCAGACGCAAATCGTCCCCTACTAATAAAATTTTCATTCTATTATCTCCTTTGCGATTGATTTTATAAGAAGTAAAATCATCTCTAGGAACCCTATCTAGCATCACAATCTTCAAGTTTACTTAAAAAAGACAAAAAGGGTGTCAGGCACCATGTGAACATGGTGCCTGACACCCTTCATTCTTCTTTTCATCCAGTTATATACTTCTTCAGCATTTCTTTTATTTCGCAGTCGGCAAAGCTTGCTTCCACACTAGTTAGGTAAATTTGCTTATAGTCATTTTCGCTTATATTAAATTCTTTAAATACGATGTCACATTCATTTGCCATGGTAGTATCTGAAACAGTTCGGTTGTCTGTATTAACAGTTACCTTGACTCCATCTTTATGAAATTGATAAATGGGATGATCGCTAAACTGGTTTACTGCTTTTGTTTGCACATTACTTGTTGGACACATTTCGAGCACAACTTGCTTTTCTTTCACGATGTTATATGCCTCACCACAGTCCTTTATAAATACACCATGGCCAATTCTCTCTGCTCCCAAAAGTTCAACTGCCTCTAATACGTTTTTCCCTACGCCCGTTTCACCTGCATGGATGGTTACTCGATAACCATATTCTCTAGCTAAGGCAATCGGTTCTACGAATTTCCCACAAAACCCTTCCTCTTCCGATGCACATAAATCAATTGCAACTACACCTTCGCCAAGGAATCTCCTTCCCTTCTCTACAACCTCAAAAGCACGGGAAGCAGACATTGTCCTCATGCAAGAAAGAATCAAGTTCCCCTTTATCTCATATTGCTTTTCAGCCTCCTTTATTCCAGTTAAGACCGCTTGGATGATCTCTTCAACGTCTAATCCCCCTGCTGTATGAAGTAACGGAGCAAATCTTACCTCCATGTATTTCACATTTTCACGGGCTGCATCCTCAAAAAGTTCAAAGGTGATCCTTCTAAGATTTTCCTCTGACTGCATAACTAAATTAGGTATAGAAAATTTCTCTAAATATTCATCAAGGGATTCGCATTCTAATGGAGCGATGAGTTCTTTTAGAATATCGTCCCTATTCATCGAAGGCAGACTGATTCCATCTCTCTTTGCAATATCAAGGATGGTTTCCGGTCTAAGACTGCCATCTAAATGGCAGTGAAGTTCTATTTTAGGTAAAGTTGCAAAATTCATCGATAATTACCTCCTAATTGTTAAGAAAATAAAAAAAATTCCTGATTACGAAGAAAATACAAATTCATGTATCTTCTTCGTAATCAGGAATTTATAGGTTCCTGGTAGAGACCTCCAAACCATATCATTGGAGTTATACGAAAGTATTTATTAAATTACTATTGCTAAAGAATAATAAATTCTATTTTTATTGTCAACCCTTTATACCTTTGATTGAACCGGATATATTTTCCTTTCCATTCGGACGTACCTTATTTATTTTTATAAAAACGATCTCGTACTTTTTTCAACCGGGCGTGGTATTTTAAAATGTCCAGTCTAGCTTTTTCGGCTTCTGGTGCAATCGGTCTTAATTTTTCCAACTCCCAATAATCAACAATCACATCTAGAACTTGATCGAAATATTCCAATGGACCGTAGTTTGCCTCTTTTGCAATAATCGCCATGCGATCTTCGAAATCAGGCATTACTGTACCAGGCATTTGAAAGTTCTTAATAACATGTCCTAAATGATAACAGTAATTAGGTTCCAATTGGAGATGAAATTTAATCACATCTCGATAAAAGGCATAATGCAACGTTTCATCTTTTGCAAGACGGCGGAGCAGACTAGCTAAATCTTTATCATGTGAACCAGCTACTTTCGCAACGTTATAGTAAAAAACCATCGTTGCCAGTTCTTGTAACGAGGTATATACCATGGTTTCAAACGGCGTGTGATAATCAGGGTTCCAGCCATTCTCAACGGTTTGTTTGTGTAAGTGGTGGAGCCGCTTCGGGTCTACATTACGAGTAATTAATAAATACGTTTCAATCAGGTTTGAATGCTGGTCTTCCTCTGCTGTCCAAGTATGGACAAAATCTTTTATAACCGATAATGAACCCTTAAATGTTTGATCTAGATGCGAAGTAAACCATGGCAAGTTTACTTCGGTTAAAAGGGCGGTTTCAACCGCCGTTATAATCGACGCGGGCAGTGTGACCTGACTTTCATCCCAGGGAACACGCCTGAAATCCATTGCCTTATCCCACGGTAAGTAGTCATGATAACCCCAATCTATTTTTTCAGATCGCTTTTTATGTTCTTCATATAAATCTATAAGTTTAGGCTCCAATCGAAAGTCTAAATCATTTGTTAACATCATAATCCTCCGTAATTGTAAATTTCGTTAGTTTCCCGTACAAACATTCTTAAAAGGCGAAAATGGTCCATTTATGCCCTTTTTAAAATTCGCGAATTATTTGGCCGTCTATTAATAAATACCTGATATTAGTACCTAATGCTAAATCCGATTGTATCACAACTATTCTGAATCTAACCAATAAATAAAAAAAGTGAAACAGAAGGGATCGTCCTTCCATTTCACTTTTTGGTCTTACGGATTTACTTTTGTGTTAAATACTTGTTTACCATCTTTATATTCTAAGACAGTTGCTGATTTAACTGGATTGTGGTCTTTATCAATCGTAATCGTACCAGTAATCCTAGATAAATCTTTTGTTTTCTCTAAAGCTTCTTTAATCTTAGTTGTATCTGTACCACCCGCACGCTCGATCGCATCAGCTAATAGATAGACAGTATCATAGCCAAGTGCATTAAATGCATTAGGAGATTCTCCATTGAACTTTTCTTTATATGTCGTTACAAACTTTTGGATTGTTTCATCTGGATCTCCAGATGTGTAATGGTTTGTGATAAATGTATTATTTAACGCGCCAGCTCCAGCTAACTCAACTAACTTCGGTGAATCCCAGCCATCTGCACCCATTAACGGAACAGTGATTCCTAATTCACGAGCTTGTTTTACAATTAATCCAACTTCTTCATAGTATCCAGGAATAAAGATGAATTGTGGATTTTTAGCCTTAATACGAGTTAATGTCGCACGGAAGTCTGTATCTTTTGCAACATAAGCTTCCTCAGCAACAACCTTGCCGCCTGCCTTTTCGTAAGTTTCTTTAAATGACGCTGCTAAACCTTTAGCATAATCGCTGGCACTATCTGCAAAGATTGCCGCATTATTTAATTTCAATTCCTTTGAAGCAAAATTAGCAGCTACAATTCCTTGGAATGGATCAATAAATGATGTACGGAAAACGTATTCGTTTAATTTTCCATTATCCGCTACAGTTACGTTCGGGCTTGTCCCTGATGGAGTTAATAGGATTGTTTTCGTATCATTTGCGATTTGTGCCTGTGCTACGGTGTTACCGCTTGTTGCTGCACCAATAATCGCTGTTACTTTGTCTTGGCTGGTTAACTTAATCGCACCGTTTGTAGCTTCAGCAGCCTCTGACTT
This sequence comes from Neobacillus sp. MER 74, assembly GCF_023714155.1. Taxonomy (NCBI): domain Bacteria; kingdom Bacillati; phylum Bacillota; class Bacilli; order Caryophanales; family Bacillaceae; genus Neobacillus; species Neobacillus sp. MER 74. Next base: position 137,547 of record NZ_JAMAUV010000012.1, on the reverse strand, counting down.
GTTATCTACTTTAACAAGCTCGATCTTTTTGCCCTTTATTCCGCCCTTTTTGTTGATTTCATCAACTGCAATATCAATTCCGTTTTCAAGTGACTCCCCGTAAGAAGCAACCCCACCGGATAACTCTAGGTTTACACCAACTTTAATGGTTTTACTATCGCCGCCTGAATTTGAACTTTCTTTTGCTCCAGAACACCCTGCAAGCACTCCCGCCAATAAAGTGGAGGCCATAAACATTTTTGCCCAATTCTTTTTCATCATAAGGACCCCTTTTTTCTATTTTTTCTGACAAATCACATCGTAGATTGATAGATTATCTAACATGAACAACGATTGGATTGTCTAGGTGATTTATTAAATATTATTTTAGTACAATTAATCTCTTTCGTCTAGTATATTATTCTATTTATTTAAATATTTCTGAAACTTACGACTTATCAGATTATATGGTAACGCTTACAATACTGATTCTATGATATATCTATTTAAAAGAGCCATCTAATTATTGAAAGAATTATATTAAAAAAGAAAAGAGAATCCCTCCCTAATTTCATTACAAAAACATTTTTTTCCTGGAAAATTATTTAAATCAGAGGATTTTCTAATCATTACAAATCCTTTACACTCATTTAACATTAAATTAAGAAAAAATCTTATCATTCCCATATACAATTAAGTAAAGCAAAGCAAATGATTGGTTGATAATGAATACTTTATAAAGGGGAATGGGCATTGATGAGAATATTACAATTGTTTTATGGCTTCGAATGCCGATTATTTCAGCAGGTGAATCGTCATTTTGATAAAAGTGTATTAAATCTTTTTTTCCGCATGGTGACGCACCTTGGTGGGGCAAGATTTACGATTGCTGCAACTTTACTTCTCATCATGTTTTCGCCGCGGGAGGCTAGGTTGATTGCCATAGCCAGTGCACTTGCTTTATCCGCAAGTCACATACCTGTACACTTTGTAAAACTGCTGTTTCCCCGAAAAAGACCCTATTTAATCATAGAAAAAACAAAGGTCCCTGAAAATCCATTACAAGATCATTCTTTTCCATCGGGACATACCACTGCCATTTTTTCCGTTATCATTCCATATGTCTTATTCATACCTCACCTTTCCTTTATCTTGATCCCTTTAGGGCTTTTTGTGGGCATATCCAGAATTTACTTAGGCCTTCACTATCCTTCTGATGTAATTGCTGGGGGGATACTCGGTTCACTTACGGGGAGCCTTTGCTTCTGTTTATTGTGGTTATGAGGATTACGATAAGGAGGGATTTTATGAAAATTGCCATTTTCACAGATACCTTTCATCCTGATATCAACGGGGTTGCCAGGACACTTAAACGGTTAACTAATTATTTAGAGGCCCAAGGCATTGCCTTTAAGATTTTTGCACCTCGCTCATATTCCAATGAATATCATTCTACTAATATCCATCTTTTTAAAAGCCTATCTTTTTTCTTATACCCAGAATGCCGCTTGGCTTTTCCAAACCTTCTTCATATTCAATCGGAATTAAAAGCTTTCTCTCCAGATCTAATTCATGTTTCCACTCCTTTTAATATCGGCCTTTGTGGTGTTTATTTTGCAAAGAAATTAAACATACCGCTTGTCGGTTCCTATCACACCAATTTTGAAGATTATTTACACCATTATCACCTTCATTTTCTTTCAAAGATTCATTGGAATTACATGCACTGGTTTCATCAAACCTGTAAAAAACTCTTCGTTCCCTCACTTGAAACCCACCTACAATTAAAGCACCATGGATTTTCAAATTTAGAAATTTGGCCAAGAGGCGTAGATTGCCAGCTTTTTCACCCTCATTATGATAAAAATGCAGTTCGTAACCTTTACTCTATAGAAGAAAGATATCTGCTTACATATGTAGGCAGATTAGCCCCTGAAAAGGATATAAGGACACTATTAACTATCGCTAAATCACTCCCAGCTGAAATAAAAGAGAAAATACATTGGTTAATTGTTGGGGACGGTCCATTACGAAAGGAATTGGAAGCACAAGCTGCAGGATATATGACCTTTACTGGATTCTTAACTGGGAGATGCTTGGCAGAAGTCTATTCAGCATCTGATTTATTCGTTTTCCCTTCACCCACAGAGACATTTGGAAATGTTGTTTTAGAGTCCCTTGCTAGTGGAACACCTGTTATAGGTGCGAAAGCTGGGGGTGTTAAGAATATCATTAAAGCCGGAGTTACGGGGTATTTATGTAGACCTGGTAATGCACTGGAATTTAGCGATGCGATTATTAAGCTTTTGAGGAATGACGGACTACGTGAACAAATGGGAAGCGCAGGAAGGGATTATGCATTGACACAGAGATGGGATCAGATTTTTGAAGATCTTATTTGGCATTACACAAATGTTATCGATGAACAAAATCGACAGGAATTTATCTCATGAGAAAATCTCATACCAAGTTCTTAATACCAACGTAAAAAAATAAAATGGATTAAGATGTGCTAATTTAGAGTTTTGGAGGTGTTTCTGCTGAAAATATCACGGCTTGGGCATGCCATGTATGTTTTAAAAAGTAAAACAGAAAAAAAGTATCTCATTGATCCTTTTTTTGATTTAAATCCCGGCTTTCCACCGCATTTAGATACGGCTGATTTCTACCAATCCATTGATTGTGTATTTCTAACCCACGGCCATTTCGATCATACTAGCGGACTTACGAAGTTGGTTGAGCACAAACCCGATGTTATGATTGTGGCCCAATATGAGTTAGCACTTATCCTTCTGAAGCAAGGAATGAAGAATGTGCTTCCTATTAATCTGGGAGGTTCCGTTTCCTTTGAAGATGTATCTGTCACGATGGTCCAGGCAAAACATACCTCTTCCTATGGAGAAACCCAAGGTCCTCCCGTCTATGCCGGTGAGGCGGCAGGTTATATTTTTGATTTTAAGGATGATTATACGGTTTACCATTCAGGCGATACGGCATTGATGTACGATATGAAATTAATTCAAGATGTGTATGAGCCTGACATTGCAATCCTCTCCTCATCTGGCCATTTTACAATGGGGCCGAGAGAAGCATCATACGCTGTTAAAAAACTATTGAATGTTAAATATGTGATTCCTAGTCATACCTTTCCAACAAATGAAACAGCAGCCTCTCCTGAATCATTAACTCAATTGTTAAAGGCTTTTCCAGTTGTAGACTTTATGATTGATAAAGATAAGGAATTAAAAGAACTATTAAAGGATTATTCAAAAACAACCGTGATTACACTGGCATATGGAGAGGAAAAAGTTTTCGATCAGAGTCTTTGGTCTGAAGTCTTAGTGGATAAGGAATTCTCATGAGGAAGGCACCGTTTTAAACGGTGCCTTTCTACGGTGCCTGACACCCAATTTTACAATTTCACCATAAATTTCTGTTCACTTATACCCTCCATAGCGAAGACTCGCTCCACGTAGTGAATTACTTTGTCCGACATCAACATGACGGTTGAACTCCTGGTCCCGTAGTTCTCACTTTTTATAAACAATGGCGAAAGCCTTCTTTCCCATTCTAATGAAACTCCAGTGTGTGGAAGAAGTTCGTCCGGTGCTTGGTCTGTATTTTGAAGCATGTTCAAAAGTTCCGATACTAGTCCATCCTCTTCTCCATTGATAATTTTGGCCAATCCTTCCTTTCCTTTTTGAACCTTTGGCCAGTCAGTATTTAGTAAGTGATTGCTGACACCATAAATCCCAGGAACAATCTTTTTCAGTTCATGCCCTTTATTTGAAAAATAAAATAGTTCATTTCCATCACCGGCCAATAAGTTATAGCCTGGATACAGGTCCTTTCGTCCTCCAAGGTCTTCCATATAAGCCTTTAGATTTCCCTTGTGTTTCAAGGCTTCAGTAACCAATTCACCCCGTGAGCGCTTTCCATCCGTTGCTTCCTTTGGGTCACGATAATTGGTCAACGCCGCAAACCGCCCACCTGTTGTAACCCCCATCCAGGTACCCTTTTTTTCTAAATCCCTTCCGGCCAGGATGTCAGGCTGGTCTTCCCAGAAATGTACCGGGGAAGTAGGTCTCCCTAGGAATTCATCTCGGTTTGCTGCCACAATGAGCTTGTAGATTGGATGGACTTGATAAGCAAAAAGTATTAAACACATTAGAAATCACAGCCCTCTATTCAATTATCCACGGCTTTTTTCAGCGTTTGTTTACGTTTATTAAGCATTTTTCTGATTAGACGAATCTGACCTCTATGACTCAGTTCATCTTCAAACACATGGAACCATTTAAAGAAATTATTCGCATGGCGATCATGCCAAAACGGCGTTTGTTCATATAACCATTCATCAGGAAGCGTTTTAAACATTTCGATGGTTGCATTCCGTGCTTCGCCCATTTGCTCCAAGTAATGATCAATGCTATTGCCTTTAATCATTTCTCTCCCAAGACTTCCTAAGTCTAGCGCGGGAAGTAAAATGCTTAGCTCTTTCTCATTTAGATCACGATTTTCAAACGTTTCAACTTGATAAGCCTTTTCGACCGCAGCCAAATGAGCCAACAGCATTCCGATTGAATTTGCCTCCTCATCAAAAAGGAAGTCTAACTCTTCCACAGTAAGTCCCTTTACCGTTTCAATCGTAGTGTACCTTGTATAATTCATCATCGACACCAATTTACTGAACTCCAACCCTAAACTATCTTTTTGATCGATTATATATAATGTATCCAAATCCATGTTATTACCTCCGTATAGGAAAATAAACCACTCATTCTAATTCGCCATCTTCTTAGTAATTCCTTTTAGCATAGAGGCAATCCTTTAATAGGCTGAAATTGCTAAAAAGAAAATGATCCTACTCACGAAGGTTATTCACAACTCTGGAAATAATAATAGCTAGAACCAAATACATTTGGAGGTATTGTTCTCATGTCTGAATTAGAACCATTCGAATACGAAACAGGGACAGCGATTCGCGAATATGACATTATTGAAATAACTCAAAACGCCTTAGGATATGAAGTACTCCTGGATATCGAACTAGACAGCGGCTATTCCTTAGTAAGAACAAAGTTAGAAGTAACCCATGAAGACTTAGCGGGATATGAAACAAGCAATATTGAAGAAGGAATTAAATACGCCTTAGGATTTTTCACTCATTAACAAACGAATATTTCAAGGGGAAATCTCGGGTGAATTGTGTTAAACTTGTTAATCTAACCAACACGGTTGGATGTACGTACATGAGTAATGGAGTGGTTAAATGGGTAGTGCAAAAGGGAAAGGCGGGACCGGTCGAGGAACCGGCAAAAAGGGCTGGACTCGTTGGCAGGCTGGAGTCAAAAAAGCCAAAAGCGCCAAACCATATGTCAGCAAGGGCGTAAAAAGAGCCAAAGAAACAGACGAAAAACAGTAACAATAAATGGGTGTCAGGCACCACTCGTGGACAAATGTCCACGGGTGGTGCCTGACACCCATTACTGTTTTATAATATTAAACGGATTTGGTTTCCTGCAGGATCTTCGGTTACATAGTATTCGGCTTCTTTCGTAATTGGAGCATCTATTTGTTTTAGTTGGTTCAAGGCTTCCTCTCTTGCTGTCGTATCAGGGAAAACGAGCGTGTACCAATTTAACCCTACACTGTTTTTCGGGGGAGTGGCAGCCCCTTCTCCCTGCCAAGTATTGATGGCAATATGATGATGATATCTACCTGTTGATAGGAATGCCGCTTTTGGATAGTAACTAACTACCTCAAAACCCAGCCCTTTTGTATAAAACTCCTCGGCTTTTTGCAAATTGCTGACATGAAGGTGAATGTGGCCCATGAGTGTACCTGCTGGTAAACCGCTCCATTCCGCCTCACTTTCTGCAATAATTCCATTGCCATCAAGCTCTTCGGTGGCCATTTCGACTAAACCGTTGTTCCATTTCCATTCTGAAGAAGGGCGGTCCCGGTACACTTCAATCCCATTGCCGTCCGGATCATTAAGGTATAACGCCTCACTTACATAATGGTCTGCGGCACCGAGCGGATATCCAGTTTGGACCATGTGTCGTAAAAAGACCGCTAAATCTGCTCGTGATGGCAGTAAAATGGCAAAGTGATACAGGCCGGACGTACGACCTGTTTTCACCACAACCTCCTTTGGCTGCTCTAGCGTTAGTAATGGCTTTTTTCCATCGGTCGTTAAGACCGCTTTACGCTCTGATTTTTCCAACACTTGAAACCCCATAATATTTTGATAAAAAATAAGTGAATAATCGAGATTTTTTACCTTAATATTGACCTCTCCGACATATATATTTGGAGCTTGATGAAATTGATCCATTTTCTCCTCATCCTTTCGTCAATCAGTTGTATAAGAAATTTGTCTTTAATTTAAGTATGGTTATCATACGTACCATTCATTCGAATCCAATCACCTATGATTACAGTGTACTTCGAATTTATCTTGAATTCAAGTATTTAAAAATAGAGATAAAATAAAAAAACAATCCATTTCTATGCTGCAAAAAAAGGACTCTTCCGCTATGCGAAAAAGCCCTAAACCTTTGTTTCTTGTTTTTTTATGCTTCTACAATGTCCGGCTGTTTATAGACTTCGTTTTCAAATTCACCTGTTGCTTTACTGGTTAATATACCAGATGTCATTGCACCGCTAACGTTTAATGCTGTCCTTCCCATGTCAATAAGCGGTTCCACTGAGATGAGCAAACCAACAATCGCAATTGGAAGGTTCATGACAGATAAAACGATTAATGCCGCGAAGGTGGCACCGCCACCTACACCAGCTACACCAAAGGAACTAATCGCGACCACAAGAATGAGAGTTAAGATAAAGGATATACTCGTTGGATCCACTCCAGCGGCCGGTGCAACCATCACAGCTAACATTGCTGGATAAACACCTGCACATCCATTTTGACCAATAGTCAGTCCAAACGAGCCGGCAAAGTTTGCAATCCCTTCTGACACACCAAAGTCTTTCGTTTGCGTTTTAATGGTCATTGGCAAGGTTCCTGCACTAGTCCGTGACGTAAAGGCAAAGGTCAAGGTCGGCAGTCCTTTTTTCACATAATTTACAGGACTTAGTTTGGCAAAGGATAATAGTAGTAAATGAACAATGAACACCAAAATGAGCGCCACATAGGAGGCAATCACAAACTTACCTAATTTCGCAATCGCCGCATAGTCACTTGTTGCTGTTACCCTTGTGATGATGGCAAGAATTCCATATGGGGTTAGACGTAAGATTAGTGTGACTACCCTCATGACAACGGAATAGATCGTATCAATGATTTTAGCAAAAAATTCTCCTGTTTCTGGGTCTTTGCGTTTAACTCCAAGATAAGCGATGCCAATAAACACAGAAAAAATAACAACCGCAATCGTAGAAGTCGCGCGCGCTCCTGTTAAATCCTGAAATGGATTGCTTGGGATTAACTCAATGATTTGTTGTGGGAGAGTCATATTTTCTATTCCAGTAACTCGTTCCTCTAACTGGGCATTACGCGCTGCTTCCGCTTCTCCTTCAGTTAACTGCACACCATCAAGACCAAATCCCAATGCAGAGCCAATTCCAATCGCCGCAGAAACGGCAGTCGTTGCAAGCAGGATGCCGATGACAAGGAAACTAATTTTCCCAATATTTTTCGTTAACTTTAACTTTGTAAAGGCACCGACAATGGAGACAAAGATCAGTGGCATAACTACCATTTGTAGTAGTTTCACATAGCCATTCCCGACAATGTTAAACCAATCGATGGAACCTGTTGTTACTTCATGTGTCGTGCCATAAATAAGATGAATGAGAAAACCAAAGATAATACCTAAACCTAACGCACTAAAAACACGTTTGGAAAAAGAAACATGCTTCTTTTGCATCGTAAATAATCCAAACATGAGTAATAACAGAACAGCTACATTGACGAGGATCAGCAAGAAATTCATACTATCCATCCTCCTTCAAATTCGGAAAAATTGTAATCCAGATATTCCAATGAATTAAGTCGGAATTATGGTCGTCACCATATACCTGCCACGAAATATAACTATCAAACGTTTGATATGGTAAATAATATGTTAGGACTTTTCCTTATATTCCAAGCCCGTCACTTATTTAATCAAACGTTTGATTAGTTTTACATTCCTCCAAAAATTAGGTTTACATTGGGAATGCACTGCGAGAATAACTCACATCATTCATTCGGAATCGGATGGATTGCATCCTTTAAGGCTGCTTCTAATTCTTCCTTGAATCGGGTCTTCTCCTCCACCGTCCATCCAAGCGCATTTTCCATATAGTCGAGAATGGCATCTTTCCATTCTACTACCCAGTGAATATCAAAAAATAAAGCTCCTGTTCGACGGATAAAAAAGTCGACTGGTTTTACTGTCATTTCATCCTCTAACGAATAAACAATTTGAACAAACACCTCAACCGGCAAACCAAACTTGTTATTGGGGTCATACCTTTTCGCAATGTCAAAAATCCGATCAATATTGGAACCATAGCGATGAACTAATTTGCGATATTGTTCCTTTGTAAATCCTCTTAACTCCCCATCTTTTTCCTTTTTTTCAACAAAGGAAGCAAAGTTACTAGCCCCATCAACATGACCACCGGATATAGGTAAATGTTTCGTTTGGCAGGCTTGAAAATGGCCGCTCTGTTTTGCGATCAAGTCCACCACCGTTTCCGCCATTTTTCTGTATCCCGTCAGCTTCCCGCCTGCGATGGTAATCAGCCCGGAATTCGAAACCCATATTTCATCTTTTCGCGAAATTTCAGAGGGATCCTTGCCTTCTTCATAAATAAGCGGTCTTACCCCTGCCCAGCTAGATTCAATATCCTCTGCCTTAATGGAAACAGTTGGAAACATATAACGAATGGCATTAAGAATGTACTCTCTGTCAGCCTCCGTCATTTTTGGATAAATCGGATCGTTTCCATAATAGGTGTCTGTTGTCCCCACATACGTTTTCCCATCCCTTGGAATGGCAAAAACCATGCGGCCATCAGCTGTATCAAAATACACAGCTTGTTTTAGGGGAAATCTCGACTGATCAATTACCAAATGGACCCCTTTTGTCAGCCGCAGTTTTTTTCCAGCTAACGACTTATCTTTGTCGCGGAGGGAATCAACCCAAGGGCCAGTGGCATTTATGATGCGTTTTGCGTAAATATCATGAACGGTACCAGTTAATAGATCCTCAACTCTAGCACCAATTACCTTACCATCTTGATAAATAAACTCGATTACTTTTGAATAATTTACTGCTTTGGCACCATGCGCCACCGCTTCTTTTATAACTTCGATGGTCAACCGGGCGTCATCAGTACGATATTCCACATAATAACCGCCGCCTTTTAAGCCCTCTCTTTTAATCAGCGGCTCTTTCTGAATGGTATCATCCGGAGAAAGCATTTTTCTTCGTTCACTTTTTTTTACGTCTGCTAAAAAGTCATAGACTCGTAGTCCAATTGATGTACTGAATTTCCCAAACGTTCCACCTTTATGCATTGGCAGGAGCATCCATTCTGGTGTCGTTACATGCGGGCCATTTTCATAAACAATCGCTCGTTCCTTCCCCACTTCCGCGACCATCTTCACTTCGAATTGTTTTAAATACCTGAGACCACCGTGAACAAGTTTCGTTGATCGGCTAGATGTCCCAGCAGCAAAATCCTGCATTTCTACTAATGCCGTTTTCATCCCCCTTGTTACGGCATCTAATGCGATTCCAGCGCCTGTTATTCCTCCACCGATGACAAGTACATCAAATTCTTCTGTGACCATTTCCTTTAGAATTGTGTTTCTATTTGAACTTGAAAATTTTAACATTTGCACAATGATTACCTCCAATGGGGATAAAAAAAAGAGGCCACAACAATCACAATGGTATAAAATCCATTGCTTTGTTGTGGCCTCTCGCGTTTCTCCCGCCAAAATATTAACTTAAGTATAGCTTACCATACATTACGATTATTTAAAAGCCCTAGCTGCGTTTACAGCCTTTTTCCAACCTGTATATAAATTGTTTCGATCCTCTTCAGCCATATCTGGTGTAAATGCTTTATCCATATTCCATTGAGCAGCGATTTCTTCTTGGCTTTCCCAATAACCCACCGCTAATCCTGCTAAATAAGCAGCTCCTAATGCTGTAGTTTCTCTTACTTCTGGACGCTCCACTGGTACATCTAATACATCGCTTTGGAATTGCATTAAGAAGTTATTGGCAACAGCGCCGCCGTCTACACGCAAAGTTTTAAGCGAAATACCTGAATCCGCCTCCATTGAAGTTAAGACATCCTTTGTTTGATATGCAAGGGATTCTATCGTTGCGCGAATAAAGTGTTCTTTGGTGGTACCACGAGTTAAGCCAAAAACCGAACCACGTACATCACTATCCCAATAAGGTGTTCCTAACCCAACAAAGGCTGGAACTACATATACACCATCTGTTGATTTTACGCTCGCAGCAAATTTTTCGCTCTCTTCAGCATTTCTAAACATACGAAGCCCATCACGAAGCCATTGGATGGCGGACCCAGCAACAAAGATACTTCCTTCAAGTGCATATTCTACTTTTCCGTTAATACCCCATGCAATTGTTGTTAACAGACCGTTCTCTGATTTTACTGCTTGTTCTCCGGTATTCATTAACATAAAGCAGCCAGTTCCATAAGTATTTTTCGCCATTCCTTTATCATAGCATGCTTGACCGAATAACGCTGCTTGCTGGTCACCCGCAACTCCGGCAATTGGCACATTACAGCCAAAGAAATGGTAATCAACTGTCTCAGCATATACTTCTGAAGATGGGCGTACTTCCGGAAGCATTGAAGCAGGAACTGACAAAATTTCTAATAACTCTTCATCCCATTTAAGGTCATGAATATTGTACATCAATGTTCTCGATGCATTGGAGTAATCTGTTACATGGGCTTTTCCACCAGATAGTTTCCAAATAAGCCATGTATCAATCGTTCCAAATAGCAGTTCTCCACGCTCTGCTTTTTCTCTTGCACCTTCTACATTTTCAAGAATCCATTTCACTTTTGTTCCAGAGAAATAAGCATCAATTAAAAGGCCTGTTTTATCCCTGAATAATTGATCATATCCTTTTGCTTTCAATTCTTCACAAATCGCTGCTGTTTGGCGGGATTGCCAAACAATGGCATGATATATCGGTTGGCCAGTTTTTTTATCCCAGACAACGGCTGTTTCCCGTTGGTTTGTAATACCGATTCCAGCCACTTGTTCTGGTTTTACATTAGCCCCGGCCAAACAAGAAGCCATTACCGCTAGGATCGAACCCCAAATTTCAATTGCATTATGTTCTACCCATCCTGGTTGAGGGAAGAATTGTTGAAATTCCTGCTGAGCGACTTGGACAATCTTTCCTTCTTTATTAAAAAGAATAGCCCGTGAACTTGTTGTACCTTGATCTAATGATAAAATGTATTTTTCCATATCTAAACTCTCCCTTTAATTAAAATTATGCACTGACTTTTTCTACTCGGACCGTTTCCTGAGGTTTCTTTCCCATTACAGAAGCGATTGCAAGAACTACTACAATTGCCCCTATTATAAACCAAAGACTCATTTCTGTTTTACCGAGAAAGGCAGCTTTATAAAATAATCCTCCCAAACTTCCTCCAAGGATTGGGCCTACAATGGGTATCCATGAATATCCCCAATTAGAACTTCCTTTTCCCGGAATTGGAAGAAGGGCATGTGCTAACCTTGGACCAAAGTCACGGGCGGGATTGATCGCATATCCTGTTGTTCCCCCAAGACTCAAACCGATACTAACAATAAGGAAGCCTACCACGAGTGGATTTAGTCCATCTGCAAATTTATTTGCACCGATCGCTAAGATTCCTAAAACAAGAATAAATGTACCAATAATTTCACTAATTAAGTTTGCAAAAGTATGAGGAATAGCAGGACCTGTTGCAAATGTTCCTAATTTTGCCCCTTGATCTTCTGTCACTTTCCAATGTGGAAGATATTGAAAATAAATAATTGTTGCTCCAATTATTGCTCCAATCACTTGACCGAAAATATAAGTTGGGACCTCTTTCCACGGAAGATCGCCGGTAAATGCTAACGCAACTGTTAATGCAGGATTTAGATGTGCACCACTAAATTTACCCACTGAGTAGGCAGCAACTGCTACCGCAAACCCCCATCCAAAGGTAATAACAATCCAACCACTGCCATTAGAGAGCGTTTTCTTCAGATTCACTCCTGCGCACACGCCAGCGCCTAATGTAATTAAAATTGCCGTGCCAATTAATTCACCCCAAAAAGCTGTCATAATTAACCTCCTCTTTTAAAAAAAACATCTTTACCTTGGAACTTGTTGTGAATAAAACGAAAAAAGACGCACAGAAAATCCCCCGTAAAAATGGGGTATTTCCGTGAGTCTCTAAAATCTTCTTCACATATTATCAACTTAGTTAATATTATAAAGGTAGATTGAAAGCGTTGTCAACTAGATTCATAAACAATACACATCTTTCTAGCATCCAGTATTTTTTTCATTCTTACCTTGATGACAATCAACAATCAAACTACTTAAAAAAACGTAAAGGCATACAAATAATGTCTTTACGCTTTTAAGCTTTATTTCTATGAATATACTAGGGCCAGTGAAACTGTTAGTTTCATCCTAATTTTTCGGTTCGAAATATTTCCATAATTCTTTATTGGATGTTGTTATCGTAATTGCTCCCGCTTCATAGGCTTGTTCTACTTCTTCAATGGTATCTATTAATCCTCCAGCAAAAACTTCTTTATTCGTACGATTCCGGATATCTTTAATTATTTTTGGCATAATTCCCGGTAAAACTTCTATATAATCCGGATTTGTCCGTTCGATTAACGCAAAACTCTTTTCGATCGAGCTAGTATCTAGTAGAAACATACGCTGAATCGATTTTACACCTTTTTGTCTCGCTTTAAGAATCACGCTTCCTTTAGTAGAAATCAGGCCAAATGGTTTAAATTCCTGACAGATATATTCTGTTGAGTATTCATCACTCTTCAATCCATGAACTAAATCCATGTGAATGATTAACTTTTTATGGTTGGCCTGAGCCATTTGAAAAATGGGTTTCAGTCTGGAAACATGTATGTCTAAAATTACAATATATTCATAGTTCCTTGACATCATTTTTTCGAAATCTTCTATTTTTCGAATTGCCGGTAACACCTTTTGTCCAAAAAAACTCATCCCATTGTTCACCTCTCACCTTCAGTCTCTTCTCACCATTTTATAATACTTTTTTACTTCTATACTAGTCTTTACAGAAAATACTAATCTAGACCCTCCCAGACTTCATTCTCAATGGGTTTAGTCATGCAAACAAAAAAGCCATAAAAACGCATAGGAATAGTAATGTATCATTCCCATTTGTTTTTATGGCTTTCTCCAAGTCTCTAAGCCTGGCTATGATATTTTCTATATTTTTTATTTGATTACTTTTCAAACGCTTCAATGTGGTAAACACTCGAATAAAAATCTCTATTTATCAGTGGCAGCTGTAATCCAATTTTCATTAACTCATCGCCCGCATATTCCTGTTCTCCCCTATTTACTCTATAAATCTCACACGACTTTAGCCCGCGCAACTTCAGCCGGAAAAATGGCGGATTTGGTGTTGCCAAAGTTTTATAGTAAAAAACTACAGCCCTTTCCTGGTTCGGTGACACATACATCCAAGCTGGATCCATTCCATCAAACGGACTTAACAGCCTGTATAAGTCCCCAAAACAGACAATATCCTTGATTTGATGATATCGTTTGATTTGCTCCATTACAACCTTCTTATCATCATTACTTAGTTTGTCGATATTTAATTCGAAGCCCAAATTTGCCGCCATTGCCACATGGCATCTCATTAAGAGCGGTGTAATTCTTCCCACTTGATGATTCGGCACATCTGATACATGTGCCCCCATGGTAATCGCAGGATAAATGAGGCTTGTTCCGTATTGAATCTTAAGCCGTTCAACAGCATCTGTATCATCACTCGTCCAGGTTTGCGGCATGTAATAGAGCATGCCAGGATCAAAGCGGCCGCCACCACCGGAACAGCTTTCAAATAAGATCTGCGGAAATCGTTTGGTCAGTTTTTCTAGGATTCGATACAAGCCAAGCATGTAACGGTGTGCTGTTTCTTTTTGCTTATGAGGCGGCAGTAAAGCCGAACCCACTTCAGTCATATTTCGATTCATATCCCATTTGACATAGGAAATGTTAGCACTGCTAAATACACGAATGAGCGTTTCGATTAAAAAATTACATACGTCTTCCCTGCTTAAATCAAGAATTAATTGATTTCTAGACTGTGTCCGGTTCCTTCCTGGCACATGGATACACCAATCAGGATGTTTACGATACAAATCACTATCCGGAGAGACCATTTCCGGCTCGACCCATATCCCAAATTGCAGCCCCTTTTTTCGGATATAATCAGCCAATCCATCTAAACCATTCGGAAGTTTTTTCTTAAAAACAAACCAATCACCCAACGAACTTTTATCATTGTCACGATGCCCAAACCATCCATCGTCTAGTACAAACAGTTCGATTCCTAATTCTTTTGCTGCATCCGCAAGGTCGAAAAGTTTTTTTTCATTAAAATTGAAATAGGTGGCTTCCCAGTTATTAATGAGAATTGGACGTGTTTTGTCACGGTATACGCCACGGCAAACTCTTTCCCTCAGTATTTTATGAAAAGTCCTGGACATTCCTCCAAGTCCTTCCGAGGAATACACCATTAGAGCTTCAGGAGTCTGAAACGTTTCCCCCGGCTCCAGCACCCATGTAAAATCAAAAGGGTTTATGCCGATGCTGAGTCTAGAAGTTTGAAATGGATCGACTTCGATGGAAGCTTGAAAATTCCCGCTATAGACCAAACTGATCCCATACACATCTCCTTGCTCTTCGTTGGTGTCTTTCGCAAGGAGCGCAACAAACGGATTATGCTGATGGCTGCTTGCACCTCGAGCTGATGAAATCATTTGAATTCCGTGGTTAAGCCGCCTCCTTTCAATGTGACGCTCTCGCCCCCATGTTCCATAAAGGTGAATCCAATCCCAATTTGACCGATGAATGTCCACTGACATACTCATACATTTATGTATCTCCACATCAAGGCTCCCAAAGTGCTCAAAGGAGACCGATCTTGTTATCACATCAAAATCACGATAAATTGTATAATGAAGATTCATCCCGACCCCAAGCATGGCATCTACCATTGTTAGCACTAATGTTTCAGCTTCAGATTTATCCTCGACATACGCAGCAGGCAATCCCTTAAGTGGATGTTTTCCTTGAAAAATTTCATGAGAATCATAGACAAATTCCGTTACTGTAGTCCCGTCAGCTGAGCGGATTTGATAAGCCGGAGAACGAAAATCCCCGTTCCCAAAAGCAGGGTATTCCTGTGGCAGCGTATCAAGTGAAAATTGCAGAAAATCAGGTTCCGTCGTCGGCGAAAAAGGCCTGCGTTTAAATGCTAGAATGGAAGACGGCTGGAGCGCATGAACCCTCTTGCCCCAATACAAATGGGCAGGATATTTACCGTGAACAATTTGAATCAAATAACTAATCTTGTTATTGTACATATGAAAAATCCCAGCCTTTTCATCCCAATCAATTGGCACCCGCACTCACTCCTCCATATTCGCTAAATAGCCAAAATTACTTATCTTACAATAAATATGATTTGCCATATGCCTAACAGAACAATTTATGAAAAAGAGGTGTAAAAAAGGTGTCAGGCACCGTTCGTGGACATTTGTCCACGAGCGGTGCCTGACACCTTTTACTAACACCCATAATTAACACTCATTACTAACACTCATAATTAACACTCATTATAATGTAATTGTAAAGGTGGTTCCCTTCCCCTCTTCGCTTTCAACAAGGATGGTTCCTTCGTGCATTTCGATGATTTTTTTGACGATGGAGAGCCCTAACCCACTGCCTCCTTTTGACCGGTCTCTTGCCTTATCGGCTTTGTAGAATCGTTCAAATACATGAATCTGGTCTTTTTTCGAGATGCCAATCCCCGTATCTGATATTTTCACAATCGTTTTGTCATCCACTTTTTCGAGATGGACACGAATCATCCCCTGGCTTGGTGTAAATTTAATACTATTGTGAAAGAGATTCGTCCAAACCTGACTCATCAAATCTTCATCTGCAATGATGATTGCCTTCTCCATTGAAACATCCAATTCCAGACCCTTTTCCAGCCAAAGCGGTTCACAGGCTAAAATAATCGTCCGTATTTGCTGATCTAATCGATAACTATGCCGATCAAAGGGATGATGCTTGGATTCTAACGAAGTTAATTTCATGAGATTATCACTTAATTTCGAGAGCCTTCTACTTTCCGTTTCAATGATACTGAGATAATGGTTTCTCTCTTCTTTTGTTAGCTGATCGTATTGAAGGGCTTGGGCAAAGCCCATTATTGACGTCAATGGTGACTGAATTTCATGAGAGACATTGGAAATAAACTCCTGCCGCATCTCTTCCAACTGTTTTAATTGCTTAGCCATATGATTGATATGGTCAATCAGTTTCGTAAATTGATTTTCTCTTCCAACCTTTAAATCGAGGTATACATTAAAATCGCCTTTGGCAATCCTGCTTAAGGCATCAAGTATTTCATGAAAGAGATTGTGACGCTTGGAGTTCGTAAATAAACTAATAAGAAGCCCCACAAACGCCATCGTTAATAAACTACTGACAACCTCCGCCATATGACGAAGATAATCAGATGTATGAAGATGGAATAAGCGATAGATTCCGGAGACGATGAAATAACCTGCGGAAAAGCCCAACGAAACAAATACAATGAAGAAACAGACCCCGAATAAATGCAGGAAAAACCGTTTGACCTTCATGGTTTTACCTCAAACCGGTAACCTAATCCCCGAATCGTCTGAATTCGAAACGGGAATTCTTCTTCTGAGAACCTCTCCCTTATCCTTTTAATATGCACATCGACCGTTCGCTCGTCTCCCTCATAGTCGTAACCCCAAATATCTTCAATTAATACCTCTCTTGAAAAGGTCTTTCCAGGATAGCTTGCTAATTTAAACAACAGTTCAAATTCTTTCAACGGAATGGTAATTTCTTTATTCTTAAAAGAAATTTCATGTGTTTTGCGATTCAGCATAAAGTCATTAATAGTTATCGTTTGTGAGACCGTTATTTTATACCGCTTCAATACAGCTTTGACTCGGGCCGTTAATTCGACTGGATCAAAAGGTTTCACTAGATAATCATCGGCCCCAAGTTCAAATCCCTTTACCTTTTGTGAAGTTTCACCTTTGGCGGTTAACATTAAGATTGGCATATCACTAAACTCCCGAATCTCTCGGCACAATTCCCAGCCATCCATATTCGGCATCATAATATCAATAATCGCTAAATCAATTTTTAATTTTCCCATCAACTCTAACGCCTTCATCCCATCTGATGCTTCGTACAGTTCGAATCCCTCTTTTTTCAAAAAAAGAAGCACAAGTTCGCGAATATTAGCGTCATCGTCGACAATTAATAATTTTGTCATCGCTCCTCATCCTTTCCATCTATTGAGCAGGTTCGTTGAATTGCCCCATTGGCATAACGATTTGAAAAAGATACATGATAAAAGCAACTAAATCACCCGCCATCAATGCACCTGAAGATACTCTCATTCCACCAAATCCTAGAATGACGACTAGTAATACCATGATTACTAAACCAATCAATGGAGAAATCAGCGCTTGAATTTTTGCTTCTTTCAACCCATATTGAAACAACTTCGTAATACCATTTTTACCATGCTGATATTCAACTTCCTCCGCATTCGAAGCTTTGACGAGGCGTATTTCAGATAATACTTGCTGAATGACGGAGGTAAACTGTGCTGTTTCGGTTTGCATCCCTTTGGACACCTGATGCATTTTTCTGCCAAGTGTCATTAAAATAACCGCCGCAAGCGGCAGGGCAATAAACATTAACAAAGCCATTTTCCAATCCAAGAGCAGTAAGACAATAATCGAACCAATGATGGAAATGGTCCCTGATAGAAAATTGGCGAGATGGTCGGTAATTAATCCTTTTACCACTGCTGTATCATTCGTCATTCGGCTGACCGTGTCTCCTGTTTGATTTTCATCATAAAATGGTATTGGTAAGAGGAGCAGTTTCTTCCACAAGCGGTCTCGAATCCCTGCCACAACCGATTGTCCGATTTGATTTAATATATAGATGGATATCCCGCTCGCAACGGCTTGAATGACGAGAGCGCAAACGAGAAGAATGATTCTTCCAGTGCTTAATGAGCTAAGAGAAAAATCATTGATAAGATTTTAGTGAACAATGGGACAAACAGCCCCACCAAGGTGGTTCCTACACTTAATATAAGTGCGATACCCAAGAGCAATTTAGATGGCTTGGTATGTTGAACCAATCGAATAAACTGACGCCATCCCCTCTCGTTCTTCACATCTGACATATTTCTTTACATCCCCTCTATCGATCACATACTTCCTCTTTCATTCACTATTACAAACTAAATTATACAAAAATTATATGAATTGAATATGAACATTAAAAAGGTGTCAGGCACCACTCGTGGACATTTGTCCACGGGTGGTGCCTGACACCCCATTGACACCCCATTGACACCCCATGACACCCCATTCTTAACACCCAATTGTCTCAACTGGCCGACGGAAATTTTATTTCAACGTTGGTTCCTGCTTTTTCTTTACTGCTAAATGTAATGCTGCCATGGTGTTGTTTTATGATTTTATGGCTAATCATTAGGCCAAGGCCTGTTCCTTTTTCTTTTAATGTATAAAATGGTTCTCCTAATCGAGGAAGTAATTCTTCAGGGATCCCGCATCCCTGATCCTGAATAGAAATAATACATTCATCATCTGGCCCCTTGCGAAGGCGGACGAGAATTTCTCCCCCTTCCTTCATTGCTTCCATAGCATTCTTTAAGATATTTAGGAAGACCTGCTTTAATTGATTTTTCTCACAGGTAATATAGTAGGATGATTCCTCAAAATCCAGCTTTATCTGGATATTACTCATCAATGCCTCAGGGGCTAGAAGTTCAAGCGTATCTTTAATTAATTCAAGAATATTCGTCCGGTCTAATTGAACTGCTTGCGGTTTTCCTAAAGTTAGCAGTTGGCTGGTAATGGTTTCAATCCGATTTAATTCACTAAGAAGCAAATCATCAATCGAACTGCCCCCTCTTTTATAAAGTTGCATGAAGCCTTTTATGGTAGTAAGCGGATTTCTTATTTCATGGGCGACCCCTGCCGCTAACTCCCCGACAATCGATAGTTTCTCCGAGCGCAGTAGTATTTCTTCTGCCTGTTTACGTTCCGAAATATCTCTGCTTATAATGACGATATTTTCAACTGCTCCATCTTCTCCCAAGACGGGCACACAGCGTGACTCAACTTCAATCCATCTTCCATCCTTGTGCCTCATTCGAAATTCAATGGATTGGATCTCTTTATTATCCAACATCCATTTTATTGTATTTTTAAATAATTCAACTTCGTCCCTATGGATTAAATGGTACTTTTCCAATCTTTCTATCTCCCAGCCCTGATATCCTAAAACACTTTCATGTGAAGGAGACAAGTAAATCACTGACTGTTCATCATTCAAAACTAGGATAAGGTCTGATGTATTCTCAGCAATAAGACGGTACTTTGATTCACTTGCCTCTACTAGTTTATACATATCTGTTAACCTATTATTTAATCTATGCAGCTTTTCATAAGACTCAATGAGTAAAGCGCCAATGATAACCCCTAACATCACAAATAACAGATATTGTAAATGAAAGATAGGGTTATCAATAAATATCTTAAAAGTAAAGACCGTAATCCCATAAATCACACAATAGCCAGCAAAAAATATGATGATTTTTTTGATAACCGTTAAGTATTTAGTATAGAAGTATATAATTGAGAAACCCAACATCAACAATCCCCAGCCAGTTAGAACTGGATCCCATTGTCCGCCTGTCCACAGCCTTGCAAGTAATGAAAACAGTCCAGTTAATAATCCTGCGAGTGGCCCGAGATACACAAACATGAGTATAACAGGGGCATATCTGATATCGTATGAATAGCCTTGCTGCTGGAATGACAGTATAACGAGAAGTACGGAAACCACCCCCGCATATACAGACGTCCAGAAGCGAGCAAGTTTAAATGATTTATGCTTAAAGAATGAGGAAGTGACTAAAGGTGTACTAACCAGAAGTGAAAAAATTGCAAGATTAAAAATATAGTCTAACAGGATCATTAAGCTTCCACCCAATCTAACTATTTTCGAATAATCCCTTTTATCTTAAACTAATATTATGACTATTACCATAGTAATAATACGCTTTCAAAAAAAGGGAATAATATCCTGTTTTTAACAGAGGATTTGATACTATTTAATAGCATACAATTTGCACTTTTCATAAAAACTAGTTTTTCCAATTTCAAGTAGTTTAGCAGCTTCCTGCTTATTGCCATTTGTTACGTTTAGTGCATTGATCATTGCAGCCTTTTCCGCAACCGCAAGGGTTTCTCTTAATGAGGAAATCGGTAATGCTGATTTCCTAGCTGGCTGATTATTCTCGTCTGTAATATCATGATGTGTCTCCAACTCCATGTCACGCAAGTATAAAGGCAGATGGGCCACTTCAATTGTTTTTCCATCTAAGACATTGATCGACCGTTCCAATACATTCTCAAGTTCCCGGATGTTTCCTGGCCACGAATGCTGCATTAGTCTATCCTTTACGGAATCAGACAACTCGATCCCTTTACGATAAAATTTTCCTTCTAATTTTTTCAATAAACTTTGGGAAATAAGCGGAATATCCTCTTTTCGTTCTCTTAGAGGGGGAATGTCTATTTTGATGACATTTAATCGATAGTATAAATCCTGACGAAAGGTTCCTTCCTCCACCAACTTCTCTAAATCACGGTGTGTAGCGGCGATAATACGAACATCTACAACTATCGACTTTTGTCCCCCCACCCGCTGCACCTCTTTTTCCTGCAAGACTCTTAAAAGCTTACTTTGCATCGAGAGTGGCATGTCTCCAATTTCATCTAGAAACAGTGTCCCATTATTAGCAATTTCAAACTTACCCTTCTTGCCGCCTTTCTTTGCCCCTGTAAATGCACCATCTTCATATCCAAACAGCTCCGATTCTAGTAAATGTTCTGGTATTGACGCACAATTAATTGCAATAAAAGGCAGGGAGGCACGCATGCTGCTATTATGAATGGCGTGTGCAAATAATTCCTTTCCAGTACCTGACTCTCCTATCAATAAAACGGATGAGTTGCTTTCAGAAATTCTTTCTGCTAGTTTTTTAGTTGCTGTAAAAGCAGCACTATTCCCAATTAAATGGTTGAAACGGTATTTACTTGTTAGCTCTTTTTCAGCTTTTGTTTTATAATACTTTAATTCTTCAACAAGTCCCTGTATTTTCGTTTTATACATTCGCCATTCTTCCGGGGTGCGAAACATGACCGTTCCGACCGCGCCGACTACTTTTCCAGCCTCCATTATAGGAAGACGATTAGCAATCATTTCACTGCCATTGATGGGATGAAGTGCAGCAAGTTCTTTTTGCCCTGTCTTGGCGACGATGTGCATTCGCGAGTTTTGAATGACATCCTGTACAGGCCGGTGGACGGCATCTTTCACGGTTGTTCCTAAAAACTCGCAATATGCCTCATTTATATAAAGAATAATCCCTTCGTGATCTACCACGACAATTCGTTCCGCTATTAGATTAATAATTTGCTCGTACCAATTATTAGGAATCCCCTCAAAACCAGGATACATTCTTTCCCCACCTTTATCGTTTTGATAAAACCATTATACCAAACGGATTCTTCACATTAGAGACTAGATTTTTTTCCCATATAATATGAAAATCCTATTCGAATATCCGAATAGGATTCTTCCATACCTTATTGAGCCGTGTAGCCTCCATCGAGAATGACCGCTTGGCCAGTAACACCTCTTCCTTTATCGCTTGCTAGAAAGACAGCATAGTCAGCAATTTCTGATACTGATAATAATCTCCTTTGTGGAACTAGCGGGAAGAGTACTTCCTCAATGACACGATCTAAGCTGACATTTCTAGTTTTAGCCAAATCCCCTAGTTGGTTTCTGACTAGCGGTGTATCGACATAACCAGGGCATAAAGCATTTACTGTGATTCCATTGGCTGCGCCTTCCAATGCAGCAACCTTTGTTAAACCAATGACACCGTGCTTGGCACTATTGTAGGCCGCCTTACCAGCAAACCCAATGACACCATTAATAGAAGCCATATTGATGACTCTTCCAAAGCCCTGTTTCTTCATGATTGGGAACACATGTTTAATCCCGATGAAGGGGGCCGTTAACATGATTTTGACCAGTAATTCAAATTTTTCTGTTGGAAACTCTTCAATGGGTGAAACATATTGCATCCCTGCATTATTGACTAAAATATCAATGCTTCCGAAAGTTTGATAAGCAGACTCAAGACTATTTTTAAATGCCTCTTCATCAGTTACATCACATGGGGCTGCTAGTGCTTCAAATCCTTGCTTCCTTAGTTCGGAAGCCACTTCTTCACTTTTACTAGCATTTAAATCAGAGATGACTACTTTTGCTCCTTCCTCTGCAAAGGTTTTTGCAATCTCTAATCCAATCCCACTAGCGGACCCGGTAATAAATGCTGTTTTTCCTTTTAATGCCTTGCTCATTCGAGCATCCTCCTTAATAACAGAAAACTATGCTTCTAAATTTGATTCCTCATTAAATAATCCCAAATAAAGTGTAGAGACCAATAACAAAGAATACAGCCACGGTTTTTATGATCGTAACAGCGAAAATGTCGCGATATGATTGCTTGTGTGTTAATCCAGTAACAGCCAGTAATGTAATAACAGCACCGTTGTGTGGAAGTGTATCCATCCCGCCTGATGCCATGGCAACAACACGGTGCATTACTTCTGGCGGAATATTTGCCGCTGCAATTGCCTGATTGTATTTATCAGCCATCGCACCTAATGCTATTCCCATACCACCAGAGGCAGAACCAGTAATCCCCGCAAGGGAACTAGTTGTTACCGCACCGTTAACAAGCGGATTTGTAAAGGTACTGGAAATTCCATCACTGATTTTTGTAAATCCAGGAAGAGCAGCAATAACCCCTCCAAAACCGTATTCAGCACCTGTGTTCATGGTTGCAAGCAAGGCACCAGCAATACTTAGGTTTAATCCTTCTTTAAAGTTTACCTTTACTCGCTTCCAATCAAAGGCAAGTGATGTAATAATCCCAACGACTAGAGCCATTTCAATTGCCCAAATCGCGGCAACAGTAGGAACATCTATTACATACGCTTTTAGACCAATGGCGGAAAAATCAAAACCGTTCGGATACCATTTTGGAATGTATGTGATGAACAATTTATTGGTAACCCCTACTAAGATGAGTGGTACAAACGCCATTATTTGTTTTAAAACAGATTGCTGAGAAGTTAAATCTGGAACCTCTGTTTCCTTCTGATTGGCTTCAGCCAATGCTGCCGCATTCTCTGTTCCGAACCCAAAGTAACCTTCTCCTGCTTTTGCAGCCTTTTTCCTACGTGTTTCAAGATATAAGAGCCCTAGGCCTAGGACAAAAATAGCACCAATAATTCCAAGAGTTGGAGCGGCATAAATATTTGTTTTAAAGAATTGAATAGGGATTACGTTTTGAATTTGCGGTGTTCCCGGCAGAGCATCCATGGTAAATGTGAAAGCACCAAGCGCGATTGTCCCTGGGATTAAGCGTTTAGGGATATTCGCTTCCCTGAACATTTGAGCAGCAAATGGGTAAATAGCGAAAACAGCTACAAATAAACTGACACCGCTATATGTTAAAATGGCGCCTAATAATACGATGGTTAGCATCGCACGTTTTGCACCAAGCCAGCGGACAATTGTCTTAGCGATGGATTCAGCAATCCCTGACATTTCAACCACTTTACCAAAAATCGCTCCTAATAAGAAGACCGGGAAGTAAGATTTAATAAATCCGACCATTTTTTCCATGAAGACGCCGGAAAAGAACGGTAATACATGGCTCGGGTCCACAAGTAAAACAGCTAAAAGTGCACAGATGGGAGCAAATAAGATAACAGAAAAACCCCGATAGGCAACAAACATTAATAGTCCAAGCGATAAAAGAATAATCAATAATTGCATTTAAATCCCCCTTTTTAAGTTTGAATTGTTCTTCAGCCTCTTTTAGTAAGCGCTTGCAAACTGAAGTTCACTTTAATATTTGCAAGTTCCATGCCAATTCTATTTGTTAATTTTTAAAAATATAAATTTTCAGTATTATCACACTATCATTATATTAAATATAAATCGTGCTCACAATAATCCACCATTGTACCAATCTCATATTCCGTAATTCCGGAAATTATTTACGCTTTCGATTCCGGAAAAGCGGATTTTTTCCGCATTTCTGGAATTTATTTTAAAACTCAATAACTGTGCAGCCAAAAACGTTTAAAGGATAACTGGAAATGGCAGTTACTTAGAAAAAATAAAGACGAACCCTTAATAATCAAAAAATCTTAAAAAAGCGGACAATCACAAAAAGAAAAGCGAAGAGCCTATTTATGCGCTCCCCGCCTTTTTACTTACACGAAAATGACTTCTTAATTCTTAGTTAGTTTTATATAACCAATCTCTTCAACGATCTCTTGGCCTTGTGGTCCCTGCATCCATTCCAGGAATGGCTGGATCGATTGCATTTTTTTGTTGTCCTTTACTGTAATAGCATAGAGCGAGGCGGTGAAAGGGTATTTACCGCTCGCAATGTTTTCAGGATTTGGTTCAATCCCATTAATCGCCAATAGCTTGATATCTGTATTTGCCTTCATTCCCGTTGCATAGAATCGAAACGAAAAGCCTATTGAATTGTCATAGTTTCGGTAATCGGCTACCTGCTCGATAATTCCGCCCATTCCTTCAGGTACATCTTCCTTCAGAGGCTTCATGATGGGCGTGTCGCCCATGATTTTCTCCAGAAGCGTTTGACTCCCAGAATTTTTAGGACGCTGGAAGGCAATAATTTTTTCATCCTCGCCGCCTAGTTTTGACCAGTTTTTAATTTTTCCTGTGTAGATGCCTTTAATCTCTGAGACAGCTAGGCTATCCACCTTATTATCTGGATTGACGAAAAAGACAAACGCTTCCTTCCCTATTGGGGTCATAACTAGTTCTTTACCTGCCTCTTTCGCCATTTGCTGCTGTTCTTTTGACGGCTCTGCTCCAAAGTAAATATCAACATCACCTTGTAAAAGCCGCTCATAGGCATAAATCGTATTAGTAAAGGTGACAACTTCCCCGTATTCTTGATACACTTTTTCAATATTTTCATAGGCTGCATTGGCAAAAGCAGAATACACAGGAAATGCGGCTTCTGCTCCATCTAATATAGGCATTTCACTTTGGTTTTTAATTGTAAAGGTTGAAGCAGTTTTCAACTTCGGCAGGATATTATCTGGATTATTCACATCATAAGGATAGAGATCAGTACTAGAATATCCTCCTCCATATTCAAACCCATAGGATGGAAGGACCGTTTTACTGCGATGCCATTGAACAGCGGCACCTGTACCGATTGCAAGCATAAATATCATTATCACTGACAGGAAGCGTTTTTTATTGAAATCTGGGAGCTTTCTCTCCTTTATTATGGCAAGCGCTGCTCCGAAAATAAAGGAAAGCTCGTATGCTATTGGTGCCCCCAGAAATAATCTTCCTTCTCCCATAAGCATGGCAATAAAATAGTTTGGCGCGTAGACCAAATGAAAAATACTATAAAACAGCCAAGCATCCGCCCCGTAAAACCCTTTGGTAATCAGCATAAACAGGGCCCAAAGGAACGCAGTATAGGCAAGCGGAATAAGAACAAGGACGAGATAGTCCTTTAGGTTTTCCTGCTTCAAGTGCTTCCTGCTTACGAGGAACCCGGTCAAACACCCAGCAACTATTAATCCTGGTAGTGCGGCAAGCAAAGTATTATCAAACACCGTCATAATCGCGAATGCGAAAAAACTAAAAATCAGTGGCACGATTCCAAAATACAGTAACAAGAACTTTACTATTTTCCCCATGTCCGGCTCCCTTTTGATATTTTTTCGATGATTTTATATAGTGTAATTTTACACTTTATTATAACTTTTTACAATAAACTCCTACATAAAAAAAGACCCCTCCGCATTGCAAAAGGGTCTTCCTTAAAATCTATGATTTGTCATTTCTTATTTTGACAGCATGGTCAAAACTGTATCCAATAAAACATTAATCCCCTTTTCACAGTCTTCCCACGTCGTTAATTCCTCTTCACAATGGCTCTTGCCATTAATGCTTGGAACAAACAGCATCGCAGTAGGCACGAAGCTGGCAATGAACTGGGCATCATGTCCTGCACCTGAAACCATTTTTCGGTTAGAATATCCGAGTGATTGTGCGGACTCTTCAAATAGTTGACAGATCTCTGGTTGGAACCAGACTGTGTCACGCTCCCATAATTTTGTTGTTTTTACCTCACAGCCTTCATGAAGTGAAGTTAAACTCGGAAGTGATTCGATAAGGTTTTTAACCGTACGGACAATTTCCATATCTTTATGGCGCGCTTCTAGAGTAAAGACAACCTTGTTCGGAATGACCGTATGAATGCTTGGGTACACACTCACCCTGCCAATCGTGAAGACTAAATCTTCATCCAATCCCCCTAACCGCCTGCGGATTTCATTGATTAAGTTATTGGCAGCAAACAGGGCATCCTTTCTCATATTCATTGGTGTAGTACCGGCATGGTCGGATTCTCCCGTTACTTCAATCTCATAGCAGGCCATTCCCACCACACATTCTACAACACCAATCGAGAGATCCTCTTTTTCAAGAATCGGGCCTTGTTCTATATGAAGCTCCAAAAGGGCCGTTGCCTCTTTCAACCGATTCCCTACTTCGCCTTCGTACCCGCTTGCCTTTAAAGCCTCACCAAAGGTAACTCCCTCTGAATCTACCTTTTTCAGCATTACTTCCTTATCAAATTTACCAGAGAGCACCCCTGATGCCATCATCGATGGTTCGAACCTTGCCCCTTCTTCGTTTGTAAAATTAACAATGGTAATTGGGATTTGTGGTTTTATTTGATTCTCGACCAACGTTCTGACTACTTCTAACCCAGCGACAACCCCCAGCACACCATCAAATCGGCCGCCTTTTTTTACCGAATCCAAGTGGGAGCCAATCAGAATGGGCGGCTTATCTTCAGTCCCAGCTAATGTCGCATACATACAGCCCATATCATCTACCGTGACTGTCAGCCCTAACTCCTCGCAGCAAGAACGAAAATAATCTCTTACCCGAATATCTTCTTTTGATAACGAAAGCCTTGTGACTCCATTGTTTTCTGTCCGGCCAAAGTTTGCAAATTGTTCTAATGTCGTTTTTAGTCTTTCTCCATTAATCAATAACTTTTGTCGTTGCATGATTAAACACTCCCTTTTTTTTGAGTGAGATTACGAGAATGATTCATTGGTCAATAAATCTCATGGAGGATAAAAACGTAAATTTGCTGAGTTTTGTTATACAGCAGTGCTGGGACTTAAAATTAACTCCTTATAAAATACGTAAATATTCAGTCAATACCTTTATTATACACCACGGCCAAGCCCTGTCATTAGACAAAACATCAAATCCAACCTACAAAATATTTGATAGTTTGTATAAAAAAAGGTGTCAGGCACCGCTCGTGGACAACTGTCCACGAACGGTGCCTGACACCAAAACTGACACCAAAACATTAAATTTATTTTTTCTTTGCGTGTTTGCGCATGTCGAAGGCTACTGCTACGACGATGATTAGTCCTTTTACGATGAATTGGATGTATGGACTTACGCCAAGGAAGGCTAGACCGTAGTTGATGATTTGGAATATTAATACCCCGGTTACTACGCCTGGTACCGATCCGATACCACCTGAAAGTGATACCCCACCGACTACGCAGGCTGCGATGGCATCTAATTCGTACATGTTTCCTGTATTGTTTGTCGCACTACCCACACGACCTGCCTCCAGTGTACCTGAGAAGCCATATAATAGGCCGGCAATCATATAGATAATAATCAGGTTTTTCGCAACATTAACACCTGAAACCTTTGCTGCTTCAGGGTTACCCCCGATTGCATACATGTTTTTACCTAATTGTGTCTTATTCCAAATTACCCAGATAACTGCAGTGGTTATAATTGCATAAATAACTAGATAAGGAAGTTCATAGGATCCAATTGGAATCCCGCGTTGGGCAAAGGTTGTAAATTTTTCGCTTAATCCGCCGATTGGCTGTGCGCCATAGGGCGGGCGGTCAAAGTAAATCGAAGTGATCCCGTAGACACCGATCATCATACCTAATGTTGCGATAAACGGCGGTACATGTAACTTGGCAACAATCACACCATTTAATGTAGAAATTAAACCTGTTGCAATCATAGCAATTAAGATTGGTACGATTAACGGTAATTCTGGAAGGTTCGGATACATTTTATAAGCATAATCACCAGCTTGCAGCATAGATGCAGACACAACAGCAGCGAGTCCGACCATCCGTCCTGCGGATAAGTCTGTTCCAGCGGTAATCAGAATTCCGGCCATCCCTAGGGCAATAATAATCCGGGAAGAAGACTGACTAAGGATATTGATAAGATTTGTTACTGATAGAAAGTCAGGAGAAGCGATTACGATTCCAATGACTAGCAGGATTAAAAATACATATATCACATTATCAAAGAGCAACTTGGTTATACTGCCTTTTTGTGCGGCTGATTTATTCATTTGCATCTCCTCCTAATACAAAGCTGCTAAGCTCATGATTTCTTCTTGGGATGTTGTTGCCGTTTCGACAATCCCAGCTGCTTTACCATTACTCATAACCAAAATTCGGTCAGAAACGCCCAGAAGCTCTGGCATTTCTGAAGAAATCATGATAATTCCTTTTCCTTCAGCAGCTAACTCATTAATTAACTGGTAAATTTCGAACTTCGCCCCAACGTCAATTCCACGTGTCGGTTCATCGAGCAATAAAATTTCCGGTTTGGTTAACAGCCAGCGTCCAATAATGACCTTTTGCTGGTTACCACCTGAAAGACTGCCGATAGATGTCTTTTGTGATGGGGTTTTTACTTTCATCGAATCAATCACCCATTGCGTATCGTCAGCAACTTTGCGGTCGGATAGGAACCCGCTTTTAGTTTTATATTGCTTCATGTTTGAAATGATCGAGTTAAAACTGATACTCAAATCAGGGAAGATCCCTGTTGATCTTCTTTCTTCCGTCACAAGGGCAAAGCCGTTTTTGATAGCATGCTGCGGCGAATGATTTTTGACCACCTTGCCATTTAATTCAATCGATCCTGATGTGATCGCCCTTATCCCAAACAGTGCTTCAACAACCTCTGTCCGCTTGGATCCAACTAAGCCGGCAATCCCTAATATTTCGCCTTTTCTTAGCTCAAAACTTACATTAGAAAAAGAAGGTTGTGTTTCTGCCGTCAGATCTGAGACTTTCAATATGACCTCCCCAGGCTTGTTAGCCTTAGCAGGGAAGCGCTGTGATAAGTCACGGCCAACCATTAGTTTGATGATTTCGTCTGTGGTGAGGTCTTTGGCACTTTTGGTTGCAATATACTGACCGTCACGCATGATGGTTACTTCATCAGAAATCTTCAAGATTTCCTCCATTTTGTGAGAAATATAGATAATCGCTACATTCTCACTTTGCAGTCTTTTAATGATTCTAAAAAGATGATTTACTTCGGTTTCTGTTAAGGATGAGGTAGGTTCGTCCATTACAATAATCTTTGAATGATAAGAAACCGCCTTTGCAATCTCTACCATCTGCATTTCGGAAACGGATAGCGTACTCACCTTACTGCGCGGATCAATATTGATGTCTAAACTTTTAAATATCGCTGCTGTATCTTCATACATTTTCTTTTCATCTATGAAAATACCTTTTTTCGGATACCGGCCGAGCCAGATATTATCCATAACATTCTGTTGACGGACCTGATTTAGTTCTTGGTGCACCATCGATACGCCATTTTCAAGTGCCTGCTTTGAATTGGCAAAGGAAACCTCTTTTCCATCAAAAAGGATTTTCCCTTCATCCATCGAATAAATCCCAAATAGGCATTTCATTAGTGTTGATTTTCCAGCACCATTTTCGCCCATTAAAGCATGGACCGATCCGGGCTTTACTTTAAGGGACACATTATTTAAAGCTAGCACCCCAGGGAATCGTTTCGTTATGTTTAGCATTTCAAGTAGATTGGTAGTTCTGGATTCTGACATGAGCGAACCTCCTTGTTAAACCATTTGAAGATATAAGACACTCATTAGGTGCCTTATATGAATTTTTTATTTAAATACGGTGTCCAGCTCCAATTTCGAAGGAGTCTTACTCCGAACGAAAGAAAAGCGTACCCTTTTCCTTCGTTCGAAGAGCGCCTTGGGGCTGTTTCAGCCCCAGGGGAAAAATAAACTACTTTTTCCCTTGGGGAAAAATGAACCCTTTTTTCCTGGACAAGGCGCTTCGACTGGATTAATGCTTACAGTCTAGCTGCAGCGCCTAGGGGCTCGGGGTCATAAGCCAATCCGACAAGAAGGTTAAAGAACAACCTTCATGCCGGCTCGTCTTACGCCTGTCGCCCCTGGACAAGGCGCTTCCGCTTTCTTACTTGTATGCGTCTTTACCCACTTGGATATTATCTTTTGTAATTTCAATGTAAGGAACACGTACGGCTTTATTATCATCAAGCTTCCATTCTGTTCCGTCTAATACGTCTTTACCGTTTGCTGCATTAGTTGCAAGCTCAATTGTTGCTTTACCTTGGTTTTTAGCATCGTTTAAGACAGTACCCACCATTTTGCCCTTTTCAATCATTTCAAGTGCTTCTGGAATCGCGTCAACACCTACTACTGGCATGAATTTATCGCCAGAGAAATAGCCTGCTTTTTCAAGAGAAGCAACTGCACCTAACGCCATGCCATCGTTGTTAGCAATAACAAACTCAATCTTGTCACTATACTTAGCTAACCAAGCATCCATTTTTTCAGTAGCTTTTGTTGCATCCCACATCGCAGTATCCATTGCTAATTCTTCTACTTGGATACCTTTTTCTTTTACAGTATCGACTGCAAATTTTGTACGTGCTTCTGCATCTGGGTGCCCTGGCTCACCTTTTAATAGCACGTATTGAAGTTTTCCATCTTTGTTTTTATCATATTTATCTTTGTTAGCTTCCCAAGCTTTAGCAATCAGTTGACCTTGAAGAACACCTGATTCTGAAGAGGTCGTTCCAACATAGTAAGCTTTATCATAGCCCTTTAGTACGCTTGCATCTGGCTCTTTGTTGAAGAAGATAACTGGAATATTTTTTGGCTTCGCTTTATCGATAATCGTTTGAGCCGCTTTTGGATCAACTAAGTTGATTGCTAGAGACTTAGCTCCTTTGGCAATAAGTGTATCCACTTGCTCAATTTGTTTTGCTTGGTCGTTTTGAGAGTCATTCAACATCAGCTTTGCTTTGCCATCTGCGGAAGTCTCCATTGCACGACGAACGTAGGACATAAAGTTGTCATCAAATTTGTAAATGGTTGCACCAACAGCTGGAAGACTGTTGTCCTTGCCTGATCCAGAATCCTTACCACTTGTCGAATCACTGCAGCCTGTTGCTAATAGAATACTAGATGCAACTGTTAAAGATAGAATTAACCCCTTTTTCTTTTTAAACATGTTGTCATTCTCCTTTTACTATTTAGTAAGACCCTGGTAAGCAGCACATCGCTTCGCTAACCTTAGTGTAAGCCCTTACACATATGTTAGCATGGAGGGATTCCCCTCAATAGGTCAAAAGTCTAGCACTAATTTGCGATTATCTAGACTTTTTTGCAAACGCTTTATTTTAAAAAATTTCTTCTTTCCACTAAAAATAGACCAATCCACGAATGCAGATTGGTCTCATAAGCAAGAAATATTAGCCTACTGTTACTTTGCGAAATTCAGTTGGCGATAAGCCAGTGTGTTTCTTAAACACTCGGCTAAAATAGTTTGGGTCCTTATAGCCGATGGAGTAGCATATTTCCTTCAAACTTTTTCCCGGATCAACCATCTCAGCCTTAGCATGCTTAATTCTTATTTCCGTTAAATAATCAATAAAGGTCATTCCGAACCGATCCTTAAATAATTTACTAAAATAGAAAGGACTAAGTTCCACATATTCCGCTACCTGTTCCAATGTAAGAGAATCAGCATAGTGAATTTCGATATATTCCTTTGCTTTATGCAGCATTCCCTTGGCATGATCATTTCTCCAAATCTGAACCTGATGAACCACCGCCAATAAATGGGCTTTCCCTTTTTCGAAAATCGCCATAATATCTTCAGACTCTTCTATTGCAGGTGTTCGTTCATAGCTAATCCCTAAATCATGAAGCATTCGTGAAACGAGAATAAACATCTCGTCAAAGGCTTTTTTTACTGAGGATCCTTTTATATTCTTATCCTCAGCCAGCATCTCTGCGAACGATTCAAAAATGAACAATACTTGATTGACGTCTCCCTGTCTGACAGCCTCTAATAGCTTTTTCTCAATCTCTAATACTTCTGAAGAGGAGGACAGTTCAGCCGAGCCTTGTTTCACTGCAAATAAATACTTACGCTCGGGGGTCTTTGCCATCTGCTGCAAAGCCATAAGTGCTTCAAGATAGGACTTATTTAGCTCATGGGCATGATTATATGGAAGTCCGACTCCAATCCTTAGCTCAGCATGATAACTCTTTTTTTCAAAAAGTCGGTTCAGGTTATCGATGACAGCCAGTGCATTAGTTTTAAAATGGACCTTTTCCGTTGCTTTTTTACAAAGGAATAAAACAGGTACTTGTGAATCTGTTAGCGGGCCAACCATCACTTCCTGTTTCATCATGACAGAATTCAGGGTATCCTTAAGCCATAAATACCAGTTCTGCTTTTGATCTGCGGATAATTCAGTCATTCCTTTCGGCCGCAGCGAGAAAAGCATAATATACCCTGAAGTAATTTCTACCCCCAAGAGCTGGCCCCATTCATCAAAAGTAATATCCTGAACTTGATTTACTAAAACCGTCGATACCCATTCTTTTTGCGCGATGGATACTGCACGATCCAGGTTATCTCGTAAACTTTGTTGTTCTTCTCGCTGTTTGCTTTCTTCAAGGATTTCAGTACAAACTCGCTCTAATGCCGCAAGTATATCTTGCTTTCTGCTTGGTTTTAAGATGTATTCCTTAACCCCCTGCTGCATTACTTCTTTCGCATATTCAAATGTATTAAAGGCGGAAACCATAATAAATCGAATCGAGGGATTGATTTTTTTTATAGCTTTGACCGCCTGTACACCATCAATCCCTGGCATTTTTATATCCATAAAAATAATATCTGGTCGGTGTTCCGTGGCCATTTCAATTGCAATTCTTCCATTGGGGGCTTCTCCAATGACCATTACGTCCTCCGAAGATCGGTTAATGATTTTCGTTAATGCCGTTCGCTCCAAAATTTCATCATCCACTATAAGTATTTTTAACAAGTACACTTCCCCCTTTGGCGACGCCCGGAATTGTTAGTCTAAAATTTGTTCCGTACAGAGGCTTGGATTCAATTTCTACTATGTCATTTCGCCTATAAAAGAGCTGCAGCCTTCTGATCACATTTTTTACACCAATACCATTTGATTGACCTTTTGATTTATCCGGCTCGGACCCCTCTTCCGGTTCAGTACCTTCTACGTAAGTAAGCAATCTTTTTTTAGTACTCTCATCCATCCCTGCCCCATTATCAATGACCTCCACATGGATCCGATCATTATGTTGGTAAATACGGAGCCTGATTACCCCATTCTCTTCGTAGGATTCTACTCCATGCATGAAGGCGTTTTCTACTAATGGCTGCAGAATTAAACTAGGGATTTCAATATCCAGACAATCATCCTCGATCTCCGTTATAAATGAAATCCGTTCCCCGAACCGGGTTTGTTGGATATAAAAATACTCTTGGACAATTCTTACTTCTTCTCTTAATGTTGATGCTTTATCGAAATCAGTTAAGTTATACCGGAGTATCGCAGCCACGGCTTCTATTAATCTCGAAGTCTGTTCTGCTTCCTCCAAATACGCCATCTTTGAAACCGTATTCAACGTATTGAACAAAAAATGAGGATTAATTTGGTTTTGGAGGCTCCGTAACTCCAATTCTTTAAGTAGCTTATCCAATTCAGACTTTTGTTTAATTTCAGTGACTAGCTGACGTAAATTGGTTCTCATTTGATTGAAGGTTTCTGTTAGTGGCTTTAATTCATCTTTTGTTGTAACCTTAATATCCTCACCGGATAAATTCCCCTTTGAAATTTGCTTTGCAGCCGCAGATAACAGACTAATTGGTTTTGTAATCCCGCCAGAAATCCAGAGGGCAAGCAAGGTACTAAGGAAAAAAGCTGCTGCAAATAGTGAGATGGACAATAGTTTATAGTAATGGTTCTGCTTCTCCATTTGAGCATAAAATTTTTGATAGTCAGTCAGTTTATTATTTAATAGTGCCAGCGTTCTCTCTTGGAGAAAGGAGGCGATTTTCAAAACTCCATTAAAATGATTGGAATAACTGTTTATATCATCCTTCTCGAAAGCACCTACCGTTGCATCGCATTCATCTAAAAAGCTATCAATCATGTTTTTATAATTAATATATGAAATATCATGATTGTCCATTTCTTCATTAAGCCGCTTTTGGTCATTAATTAACTTGAGCTTTTCCTTCTTATAATCACTTAGATAAGACGTTTCCTTATCTAAAAGATAGCCACGCAGATTTTCGGTAATCAAATTTGTTCTCTTTGAGATATCATTGAGAAGCAGAAATCGTTCAAAACTATCGTCATATTCCATAACTAACTTCTCACTGCTTTTATAGAAAAAGAAGCCGACAGATGTTAACAACACTACTAGGACAATGAAGTATAGGAGTAATTTCGAGCGAATTTTAAATAATCTCATTTTCTCTCTCCCCTTCGGTCCAGATGACTTAAGGGCAAATCCCCAACTCTTAGAATCTTCGTATTCGTATGGACGATAGGGTTAACGGATTTTCCTTCAATATGATCGATCATCATTATTACAGCCCGATACCCCATTTCATAGGGCTCCTGCACTACAGTTGCGTTTATGGTTCCTCTGCGGATGTATTCCAATGTTTCTGGTAAGGTATCGAATCCAACAATATACATTTTTCCAGGTTTAACGAATTTATCGACTACTTGGGCAATCCCAATACCGTCTAATGCACTTGTCCCGAAAAAGGCATTGACCTCTGGATGGTCCTTCATAATCTGATACGCCTTTTCTGCCGCTTGGACTCTGCTAATTTCGGATTCTACTACATCGATAATATGAATGCCTTTTTCTCCTTTAACCGCATCTTGAAAGCCTTTTACCCGCTGTTTCTGATGGTTTGCATAAAATCTTCCAGTAATAATTGCGACATTAGCCTTTCCTTTTGTATCTTGAATCAATGCCTTTCCAGCGAGAAATCCAGAATAATAATTATCCGTGCCAATATATGCAAGTCGTTTACTATTCGCAGCATCTGTATCGACAGTGATGACTGGAATCCCGCTAGAAACTACTCGGTTAATTAGAGGAGTAAATTGTTCATCACTCAATCCTTGTGTTAAGATTCCATCCACCTTAGAGGCCGCTGACATTTCAATCGTCTTTAAATGGTCTTCAATATTCCCTTGATTAGGCCCTGCATATTCCAACAGGACACCATATTTATCTGCAGCCGCTTTTGCACCTTGCTCTACAAGTCTCCAATATTCATTATCTAGCTCTTCAGGGACTAGAACAAAATGATAGTCATACTCTTTAGATTGCTTTTTCTCTGCAGGCAAATCATGCGTAAGGACCTTCGACCCATAAAAAACCGCAAATGAGCAGCTTACCACGAAGAATACAGCTCCAAAAATATATGCCAGCACCGATAACCTGCTCATGAATCCGCTCCCATTCCTGTACCTATCTAGTTACAAACATTATACGGAACATCCCATATTTCGACAATGGCAAAAAAACTCATCAAATTTTTTGATGAGTTCTCTTCTTTAAAAACTGCTATTCCTAATAATCAACTCTGTGGCAATAATTATTTTCTTGACTGTTTTTCTGCCTGCTATTCTCTCCAAAAGAGTGTCAACGGCGGTTTCACCCATAATTTCAGTATATACCTTCACTGTGCTTAAGGATGGGAAGACATATTTAGAGATGCTGATATCATTGACCCCTATGATGTTCACATGATCAGGAACGGAAATCCCTTCCTCCAACAGCGCCCTTAATGCGCCAACCGCTAGTGAGTCATTACCCGCAAAAAATGCGGTGGGTAATTGATCCCCTGGATGTTCATGTATCGCCTTCTTCATCAACGCATGACCATCATCAGCAGTAAAGTTACCTACATACATATAATCTTCATTGGGCAATCCTTTTTCTGAAAAAAAGCGCTTGAAGGTCAATTCTCTAGGGTCCTCAATAAAAGAGGTTTTATCCTTAAAGACTTCTCTGCCGCCGATATACCCGATTCTCTCATGACCCTTTTGAATAAAATAATCAAGCACTTTTTTAGTGGCTCGTTCAAAATCAATAACAATGGAATCAAACATATCTTCATCTGGTGAGGTATCCACAAAGACAATATTTTTGGTAATCTTAACGAGATCATTCACTTGCTTCCTGCTAAATTTTCCAATCGCAATCAGCCCTTGAATATCATCTTCCTTCAAATCCCCATAGTTGTCTTGAAAATACTTATCCACTTGAATCCCATGCTGCCGGCATTGGTTTTCAACACCCAGCCGGATGGACATGTAATATAAATCGTCAAGTTCTTCCTTTTCGGTATACCATTGCAAAAGAGCAATTTTACCCGCCTCTTGCTTGCGCGCAGTCTTCTTTTTATAAGATAGCTCCTCTGCCACTTCGAATATCCTTTTCTTCGTTTCATCACTGACAGAAAGAGTGGTGTCATAATTTAAAACACGGGATACCGTTGCAATCGATACCCCTGCAATATGTGCAATATCTTTGATGGTAGCCATAAATCAGTCTCCTAATGTATTAGCAAAAAAACGATACACTGTTCTGGAATGGTATACTTCCTCTTGATTTAAAATGACTGAAGGAAACTCTGGATGATGGATGGCATCAGGAAACCCTTGCGTTTCCAGGCAAACACCCAAATAATTCTCCGCTCTGACACCTGAAATAGAATAAGGACCTTCTAGAAAATTCCCTGTATAAAGGACAACGCATGGCTGATCGGTCGTAATAAGAAGCGAGCGGCCGCTTTCTTCGTCGCTTAGAATCATCGTATTTTCTCCCTCTTGTCTAAAAACAAGTGGGTGGTCGTAACCTTTTCCGACAAGTACGTTTTGCGGATAAGATGAATTCAGCCCAGAACTCAACCTTCTGCCATACTTAAAATCAAAGGGGGTATTTTTAGAATCAATCAACTTACCAGTAGGGATAAGATCGTCTCTCAACTCTAAAAATCGATCACTATCTACCTTAAGAATGTGTTCCGAACAATCTCTTTTTATATTCCCACTTAAATTAAAATACGAGTGATTCGTTAAGTTGACTAACGTTTTTTGATCAGTTTTACTTTCGTAGGAAATATCGAGTTCATTTTTATTATTTAGAATGTACGTAACAGTGGTGTCTAGATTGCCAGGATAGCCTTCTTCTCCATCTGGACTGTGATAGAAAAACTTCAGCCCGACAGCATTTTCTTTCTCAATAATTTCAGTTTTCCAAATCACAGAGTTAAAACCCTTCTTGCCTCCGTGCAGATGATTGGGGTAGTTATTGTCTGCAAGCTGATATTCTTTCCCGTCCAATTCGAAACTTGCACCGCCAATTCTTCCGGCAACCCGGCCGCAAACTGCACCGAAATAAGGTGACCATTCTGTGTAATCTTCGAAGTTATCAAAACCAAGTACTACATTTTCAAAGTTTCCATGGCGGTCAGGGACGATGATTTTCGTAATGACACAACCAAAATTCAGACAAGAGACCTCCATGCCATAATCGTTGACTAAAGTATATTCTGTAACGGACTCTCCCTCGTAACTGCCGAATATTCTATCTAATATTTTCATCGATATCACTCCATATTTTTCAGAAAGTAGTTAATTACAGTTTCCCCTTACACTAAAATCCCAAAATTCGATTCATTTTTTTATAAAGAAGTGATAAAACGCTGGAATCCTGCGTTCCCTGCCTCATCCCGCTTAAACACACCTGCGTCTTCCAAGACTCTTAAGAATTTCTTTCCTACTTCTTCTCTCACAAGGCGTTCGACATTCGCTTCATTAGCAATATCTTGATAGCGTGCTTTTAGCGCTTCTGCCCAGGTTAAATGGTAATCTGCTACATCTGATGCTTTACTTAGGATGTAATTTTCTACTTCTCCGAGTTCAGCCTTTAATCGTGCAGGTAAAACAGCCAGCCCCATTACTTCAATTAGGCCGATATTTTCCTTTTTAATATGATGGACATCGGCATGAGGGTGGAAAATACCCAGCGGATGCTCCTCACTTGTTCGATTATTACGAAGCACCAAGTCCAGTTCAAAAACACCTCCATTTTTCCGGGCAATCGGGGTCACTGTATTATGCGGCGTCTCTCCGGTCCTCGCCAAAATTTCAAGCGTCGCATCACTGTAATTTTTCCATTGCTCAAAAATATGTGAACCCGCTTCAACAAGCGCGCTTATTGAAGCAGAACGGAGGCGAATAACTGACATCGGCCATTTAACCACGGAACAATCTACGTCTGGATAACCAGCCATATTAAATGTCCAGTCATCATCGGCTTTCGCCATCGCAAATTGATAATTCCCACCTTGATAATGATCATGGGTTAAAATCGAACCGCCGACAATTGGCAGGTCCGCATTTGAGCCCACAAAGTAATGCGGAAATTGTTCAACAAAGCTCAATAACCGTAAAAAAGACGAGGCACTAACGACCATATCGGTATGTTTTTCTGATAGGACAATACAATGCTCATTGTAATACACATACGGTGAATATTGGAAGTACCACGGCTGATCTAATAGATTGATGCGAATCATTCGGTGATTGGAGCGGGCCGGGTGACCGACTCTGCCTGCGTATCCCTCATTTTCAACACAGAGCAGACATTTCGGATAATCCGTTTTTTGCACTGACAGCTCGAGTGCGATACTTCTAGGATCCTTTTCAGGCTTTGATAAATTAATCGTAATATCAAGTTCACCATATTCTGTGGCGGTTTTATACTCGATATTGTTACGAATACGCTTCATTTGAATGTAATTGTTATTTTTACTTAACTCATAAAAATACTCGGTTGCTTCCTTTGGATCTTGCGTATATTTTTCATAAAACACTTGATTGATAGTGGATGGGCGTGCAGTAAAACAGTTCATTATTTTACTTGAAAAAATCTCTTTTTCATCAAATAAATCTTCAATGACCCCTTGATTGCAGGCATAGTCCACGATTAATTCAAGTAAATCTGGGATTTCAAAGTGATTGCTCTCCGCTAGTTCCTCTTCCTTAAACTCAGTTAGCTTAAGCAATGCCAAAATTTGATTGCGCGCATAGATTTCATCTTCCCGCTCGATTAATTGAGTGGTAATAGCTTGATTAATTAATTGTTGTATAAGTTGATAAATCATTATGATCCCCTCTATTTCTGATATCCATTAGGGTGATGCTGATGCCAGTTCCAGGCATTACTGATAATTTGTTGAATCGATGTTCTTACAGGATTCCATCCCAACACCTTTTGTGCTTTTTCCGAAGAGGCAATTAACGTACTCGGGTCACCCGATCGACGCTCACCGATTCTCACAGGAATATCAATACCCGTCACTTCTTTAGCCGTCTCAACAATTTCTTTTACCGAGAATCCTTTGCTTGAGCCAAGATTGAAAACATTACTCTGACCGCCATTTTGTAAATAGCGGAGGGCTAATATGTGGGCATCAATTAAGTCCTCGACATGAATATAATCTCGGACACAAGTGCCATCTGCCGTATCATAATCCTCACCAAATATCGTCACTGCTGGTCTTTTCCCAAGTGCTGCCTCCAGAACAACTGGAATCAGGTGAGTTTCCGGGTTATGGTCCTCCCCAATTTGTCCGTCACTTCTTGCTGACGCCACGTTAAAATAGCGAAGCGAAACATAGTTAAGGTCAAAAGCCTTTTCACACCAAGCCATCATTTTCTCCATAGCTAGTTTGGTTTCGCCATACGTATTCGTTGGAACGGTTGCAGCCTCCTCTGTAACCGGGACAACTTTTTGCTCTCCATATACCGCGGCGGTTGAAGAAAAAACGATATGCTTAATGCCAAACTCTTTCATCATTTCAAGCACGATTTGTGTTCCGTAGACATTGTTATCAAAGTATTTTAACGGTTCAACCATCGACTCTCCGACAAGGGAATTCGCGGCGAAGTGCAAAATCGCTTCAATACTTTCTTTTTCAAAAACAGAACGCATAAACTCGCGGCTGCGGATATCTCCCCTATAAAAATTAGCCTTTGGATGAACTGCCTCCTCATGGCCCGTTTGCAAATTATCGATGACAACGACTGAATACCCTTGATCAAGTAACTGGTATACAGCGTGTGAACCGACATAGCCTGCACCGCCTAACACAAGAATACTCATTTAAATTGTCTCCTCCAGTCGAATTTCCTTCGCCCCATCACCAATGCTTGCTGCATAAAATTCTGCCTCGTAGCCAATCTTGTCCAGATAAGCAGCTCCTACGTTCTCAATAAAGTTATCAACTTCTCCATTTCTAACAATCGCAATTGCACAGCCGCCGAATCCTGCACCGGTCATTCGCGCACCAAGCACACCTGGCTGTTTCCATGCTGCCTCTACTAAACTGTCCAATTCCACTCCTGTCACTTCATAGTCATCTCTTAGTGATACATGTGATTGGTTAACTAATTGTCCAAATGCTTCTAGATTTCCTAATTTAAGCTCTTCAAGTGCCTTAATTGTTCTCATGTTTTCGTAAACAGCATGCTTGGCCCGTTTGCGAACTGTTTCATTGGTAATCAGATATTGATTTTCATCAAACTCCGCTTCCGATAATTGACCAAGTGCCTCAATTGGCAGCTTTTGCTGTAGCTGCGCAAGTGCCTCTTCACATTCTCCTCTTCTTTCATTGTATTTCGAATCAGCTAATTCCCTGCGTTTGTTCGTATTCATGATTAATATTTTGTAATCTTCAAGGTGAATCGGTGCATACTCATATTTCAACGTTTGGCAATCTAGTAAGATACCAGCATCTTTCTTTCCCATGCCAATCGCAAACTGATCCATGATTCCGCTGTTCACGCCAATAAATTCATTTTCTACCCTCTTGCCTATCTTGATGAGATCAAGGCGCGGAATTTCTAAATTAAATAGGCCATTTACGAGCACCCCGGTTAAAAGTTCAATGGATGCTGACGAAGAAAGTCCTGCACCATTGGGTATATTCCCTTCAATTACGCAATCAAATCCGGCTTGAATTTCATATCCCGCCTCGAGAATATAACGGACCATGCCTTTTGGATAATTAGCCCAATTATGTTCCTTCTCATAGTCTAGTTCGCTTAAGTTAAATTCGATGATTCCTTTTTCAGGAAAGTTGGTAGAGTAGAGGCGAATCACTTTGTCTTCCCGCTTCCTTGCTACAGCGTAGGTACCATAGGTGATGGCACATGGAAACACATGACCTCCATTGTAATCTGTATGTTCGCCTATTAAATTAATCCTTCCAGGCGCAAAAAAGGCTTGCTTTGGCAATACTCGAAACATATCTAAAAATACTTTA
The DNA here is from genome assembly GCF_023714155.1 of Neobacillus sp. MER 74. Lineage (NCBI taxonomy): Bacteria > Bacillati > Bacillota > Bacilli > Caryophanales > Bacillaceae > Neobacillus > Neobacillus sp. MER 74. The sequence goes on along the minus strand of NZ_JAMAUV010000012.1, from coordinate 95,462 downwards.
TTAAGTGTGATTACGTTCATTTTAAATTCCTCCAGCATTCTTATTCTTTAGTTACCTTTTTATTATTAACATAATTTTACTACCCCTAGTAAAATCCTTCAAGTATTTTACTAAAATTTTTACTTAAATTCCACAAAATAAACCATGAATATAATCTTGCATGAGTATTTTTAACTTGGTATTTGTGTTAAAATTAGTAGGAATAAATAATACCTTCTTAAACAAATCCTTAAGGGTACTAATGATAATAAAGGCGTGATGTCATTTGAGTTTCGACCCCAAAACTGGAAGCTTCGAAAAAATGAAGTTACTTAATCAATCAACGGTTTTAAACATGATTCGATTAAAAGAGCCGATTTCACGAGCGGAAATTGCCAAATTAACAAAATTAACCCCGCCCACCATAAGTTCATTGGTTGCTGAGTTAATTGAGAAAAATCTTTTAATAGAGGAGCAATCAACAAGCGCAACGTCAGGCGGTAGAAAGCCAATTCTCCTCCGTATTAATTACTCCGCTTATTATATTATCGGAGTCTATGCCGCAGCGGAGGTTATACGCGTTATTCTTACCACAATGGACGGAAAGATTGTAACCGATTTCAGTAAAGATATTATTAAATTGCCAACTAAAACCGAATTTATGAATATGATGATCGAGTGCATTCATAATGTCCTTCAATCTAAACATTTCGAAAGAGAGTTAATCCTTGGAATTGGTATTGCCATGCATGGACTTGTTGATTCTGAACAAGGCTTGGCCATTTTTTCTCCACACTTACATTTGGAAAATATACCTCTGAAGGAACGAATAGAAAAAGAATTTAATATCCCTGTTATTGTCGAGAATGATGTACGAGCATTAGCGATTGCTGAAAGCTGGTTTGGGCAAGGGAGAGGGGTTTCCGATTTTATCTGTCTTAGTGTGGGACGGGGGATTGGTTCTGGAATCTTTATAAATAGTGAAATTTATAAAAGCACGTTCTATACAGCAGGAGAAGTCGGACATACAATTTTAGATGTGAATGGTCCCCTATGCGAATGCGGTAATAATGGATGTTTAGAGGCCTATGCATCAGAAATTGCTATCTTAAAAAAGGCTAAGGAAGATATTAAACATCATCAGGATACCATTCTCACAGAATGGTTGAAAGAAGGCAGTACTGAACTCTCCTTAAATATGGTCTATACAGCTGCTAAGCAAGGGGACCCATTTGCTATAACACTCTTAGAAAAGGCTGGTCAATCCCTTGGACTAGCCGCAGCAAATATGATTAACATTCTAAAGCCTTCGAAAATAATCCTAGAAGGGAGTATTTTCAAGGTAGGAGATTTTGTTTTGTCTCAACTAAAAAAAAGAATAGAGAAATATACTTTTAAAAGTTCACATGAAGAAATTAAAGTGGTTTGTTCGGAATTAGGAAAAACTGGTATGGTATTGGGAGCTGTAACATTAGTTTTAAAGAAATTATTTAAAACATAAGGAACATAAAAAGAGTTGGATCATAAGATTCAACTCTTTTTTTGTTCAATTTGTAAATATGTATTTAGTAACGGAATAGTATCCCTGATCCTTTTCTAAAATGGCTGATGGGAAATGCGGATGATTGAGCGAGTCTGGAAGACCCTGTGTTTCTAAACATAAACCAAGGTATTTTCTGGAGTTGATACCTCGAATAGAAAAATCATCAGCTAGTTGGTTACCCGTATAAAGAACCACGGCAGGCTGATTTGTTTCAATGATTAATCCTCTTCCGCTCTCATCATCAAACAGATAGATTTCCTTATTGTGATTATCCGTTAATAGAAAAGGATGATCATATCCATTTCCTGCAATTATATTTTGGCTGTCATTTGTGTCTGTTCCTTCCATAATCTTCCGGCCGGACAGAAAGTCAAATGATGTATTCTCTACAGGAAGAATCTCCCCTGTCGGTATTAATTCTTCATCCAACTCAAGGAATCGATTACTTTTTAGGGTCAACTTATGATTAAGAACGTCTCTTTTTAAATTGCCGCTTAAATTAAAATAAGAATGATTGGTAACATTAACCACCGTTTTTTGATCAGACACACCTTCATAGGATATTTGAAGCTCATTATCGTTATTTAAGGTATAGGATATTTTCATCTTTAAATTTCCAGGATACCCTTCTTCTCCATCCTTACTTAAATAAGTGAATACAAGGGTCAAAGAATCTTTTTCTTCTACTACCTCTGTATTCCAGATCACCTTATCGAGGCCTTTTATCCCGCCATGGAGGTGATTGCCATTGTTATTTTTTGCGAGATGGTACGTGGTACCTTCTAAGGTAAATTCCGCATTAGCAATTCTACCCGCATGCCTGCCGACTACAGCACCGAAATAGGGGGAATGCTGCTGATATTCTTCGATTGTATCAAAGCCTAAAACTACATTTTCAAGGGTTCCGTTGCGGTCAGGAACGACAATCCTGGTAATCGTGCATCCATAATCGATGGTACTTACTTCCATGCCCTGATCATTAATCATCGTAAAAGTTGTTATTGTCTGTCCATCAAGTTCTGCAAATTTTTCTTGTATCAAATTCATAAATATAACTCCCTCCGGTCTACAGTTATATAAGAAAACTCGCCGACTGGCGAGCCCTCTTGTAATAATATGGATGTGTTAAACTTGTCTGTTGACTTCCGTTCCAGGCACTTCGCTTCACAGCCAATTTTATAAAAGCAAGCAGAATAACCTAACTTAAGATTTTACAATATTGGAATGCCACATATCATTTATTTCTTTTATTTTTGCTAATTCACATTTTGGTTTTCTGTTATAAGATACTAATCCGTTGATTTCCTGCTCTACGTCTGTTAACTGTGTGTAACAATATCCATGTAGACCCTTTGAAGCATAGACCGCTTCCATTACTCTGCGGTAATCTGCAATAAATTCGTGCTCATCCTTCACAGATGTATAGCCCCAGCCACTGTCTTCACCGACTTTGAAACCAATTCCTCCAAATTCTGTCAACAAGATAGGTTCACCTTTATGTTCAAATCCATCTGCATAAATTCCTCGGCCAGCTGGTTTTGAGCTTAAGAGATTTTCTTTTGTGAGTAAGGATTCTTTAAAGTTTTCATATTTTGCCTTTTCATCGCTGGATCCATGATTATAATTGTGAATCGCACAGATATCGGTTTCTGTAAGTTCCCAGCCATCATTTGAGATGACTAATCGTGTTGTATCTAATGAATGAATAAGGTGGTACATCGCTAAAGAATGGTGCTGCTGTTGTTTGTTCGCTTTAATAAAAGGCACTCCCCAGCTTTCATTGACAGGCACCCAGGCGACGATGGACGGATGATTATAATCCCGTTCAATGATTTCAATCCACTCTTTGGTTAATCGAGATGCAGCGTCCTCACTATAGGACGGGAAGGCTGCACATTCTCCCCATACCAAGAATCCTAATTTGTCTGCCCAGTAAAGGAAGCGAGGATCCTCCACTTTTTGATGCTTTCTGCAGCCATTAAAGCCCATTTCTAAGGCTATTTCAATATCCCTTTTTAAAGCCTCATCTGTAGGAGCGGTTAACAACCCTTCCGGCCAGTAGCCCTGATCGAGAACTAATTTTTGATAATAAGGCTTGTTATTTAAATAAACCATGCCATTTTCAATATGGACCTTTCTCATACCAAAATAGGATTCTATCTCATCTAAAATCGCCTGATTATCCCCATCTTTTAATGTGAATTTGATATCAAATAAATTAGGGTTTTCTGGTGACCAATTCCATCCAGTATGGTGGAAGGCAGTTCTGAAGATTTGGCGATTATATAAATTAACCGAACGCTTATTATACGGTTCAAATACCTCAATCGTATCCTTTGCTACCTTTTCACCCTGAAAACTAATTTCGATGTCTGCTTGTTTGTTAATACATTCACCAGAGACCTCAAATTCTACAATTATATCTCCACGGTCAACGTCGGGTGTTAATCTTAATTTAGAAACATGGACAGGATGAACCGGTTCCAGCCAAACGGTTTGCCATATCCCAGTCGTTCTTGTGTACCAGATGGAATCCGATTGTTCAATCCAGAATTGCTTTCCTCTGGGAATCGTTTCATCTGTGGATGGATCTTCGACTCTGACAACCACCTTTTCATTGCCCCAAGTTAAATGATCAGTAATATCGAACGAAAAGGAAACATTGCCGCCTTCATGGAAACCAACATACTCCCCATTTACATAAATCCATGCACGGTAATCTACTGCCCCAAAATGCAGGATGATCCGCTGATTATTCCAATCCTTAGATACAGTGAATTCTCGTGAATACCATACAAAATCATGGAATGAAGGATCATTAATACCGCTTAGTTGGGTCTGATACGCAAAGGGAACATTAATTTTCCGATCAAGGGCGTCCCCATTTTGAAACCACTTTTCCTTTAAACCAACATTATTATCATCAAAAGCGAAGTCCCATTCGCCATTTAAATTAACCCATTCTTTTCTGACCAATTGCGGTCTTGGATACTCATTACGAGGTATTGACATGTTGTTCTCCATCCTTCCTGAAAAAATAATCCTATTTAATACCCGATTGATTCACGCCTTTAATAAAGGAACGTTGACCAATGATAAACAATAATACAGCAGGTATGGTTGCAATCGATGTTAAAGCCATTAACCTGCCCGGTGATGAAACAAAGCTTCCCTGCTGCATGATGGCAATACCTGTTGTAATAGTTCTCATTTCTGGAGAATTTGTCGTTACAAGCGGCCATAAGAAATCATTATATATACCCATAAATGTAAAAATAGCTAATGTCCAAATAACAGGTCGTGCTGATGGCAGAACGATTTTTACAAAAACTTGCCATTTATTTGCACCATCTAGAAATGCTGCTTCTTCCAGTTCTTTTGGAAAGCTGCGAAAATATTGATATAGAAGAAAGACACCAAATGCATTTGAAGAATATGGAAGAATCAATACTGCATAAGTATCTAATAGACCAAACTTATTAAACTCCATATATAGTGGTAAAAACGTAATTACCCAAGGAATCGTCATCGACCCAATAAAGATGCTAATTAACAATTTTTTAAATGGGACATCCAAACGGGCTAGACCATATGCTGCAAGTGTGTCAACAACTAGAACAATTAATGTCCCAATAATCCCAACAAAAAGGGAGTTGCCCATCCATTGTAGGACTGGAGTATCTGAATTTCCTGCTAGGCTATACTGATAATTTTCAAGAGTAAAGACTTTCGGAATCCACTTTAGCCCTGCTGTGAAGGCTTCCTGATCCGTTTTAAAAGAAGTAGCCAGCATCCATAAAATTGGAACGATAAAAATCAGGCCAACAATAATCGCAAGAATAACTATGAAAACTTTAAACGGTGTTTTTTGCACGCTGACCTACTCCTTTCGATTTGTGATTCGGAATTGCAAGATTGAGATAACGATCATAATCAAAGCCATAAGTAATGACATGGCAGCTGCATTCCCTAATTGACGCTGCTTAAAGGCTTCATCAACAATATTCATTAATAAAACCTTTGTTGAAGTCCCTGGACCTCCACGTGTCATTAAATAAGGCTGCCCGTAAATATTAAATGAGGCAATCGTTGATGTAATAACAACAAAAAGCATTGTAGGTTTAATACTAGGGATCGTGATATGAATAAACTGCTGCCAGCGGTTGGCGCCATCAAGAGAACCGGCTTCATATAGTTCTTCAGAAACATCATTTAGTGCGTTGATAAAAATAACCATGTTAAAACCAATTGTCCACCATAAAGTCGCGATAGCAAGTGAAATCCAGGCCCAAGGCATGTCTGTTAACCATGGAATTAATGGCAGATTCATCTTTTGTAAATATTGATTAATTAACCCGCTGTTTGTATCTAGGATCCATAACCAAATAATTGCAACCACTGAAACAGAAACAGAATAGGGAATAAAGTAAACTGTACGAAAAAAACCTTTGAATTTACCAGGTAGAGCATTTACTAACAATGCTAAACCTAATCCAACCACAACCAATAAAGGAACACTATATACAACGAATTGGAAGGTGTTTTTAAGACCCTCGAAAAACAGTTCATTAAGGTAAGAATCAGTGTCAAAGATCTTTGTATAGTTCTTAAATCCTACAAATTCATGGACAGGGTTTAATAGATCCCAGTTATGCAAGCTTATCCATGCCCCATATCCAATTGGAATTAAAAGAAAAATAACAAATAAAATCAAGTAAGGGAGTACAAAAAGACTTGAAGTCAATTGTGATTTCCAGCTTGTACTTCTCATTTACCTTCCTCCTTTCGGTTTCCTACTAGTGGAAAAACAAGAGACGAACGGGTTTCAACCTCCGTCCGCCTCCTTTAATGATTACTTATTCAAAACTTGTTCCGCCTTTTTTTTGGCATCATCTAATGCTTTTTGCGGATCCTTCTTGCCTAAAAGAGCAAGGTTCACTTCAGCCCATAGCGGGTCAGACAATTGACCCCAGTTGGCAACGGCAGGAGCAAACTTAGCATATTTAAATTCTGAAGCTACGATTGGCTGTTGCTTCATCTTTTTAAATTCTTCACTTTGTTCATAAATTGCTTTTGAAGCTGGTGCTTGTCCTGATTTAGCCCACTCCATTGTGTTTCCAGCAACATATTTTAAGAAATCAGTAATACCATCTAATTTTTTTGAATCTGTAACAGTAGCAGGTACCACGAAATTGTGCCCATTTGCATAAACTGCTTGTTGTTTTGTTCCTAATTGCGGCACTGGAGCAACTCCATAGTTAATTCCGGCTTTATCCCATTGTTCCATCATCCATGGACCATTTAGATGCATCGCGTTTTTACCTTGTAAGAATAATGTTACTTCACCATCTTGTTGAACATTTTCAGGTGACACCTTTTCTTTATGAATCAAATCACGATAGAACGTTAACGCTTCAACCGCTTCTGGGCTATTGTAGTTTGGCTTACCATCCTTCATTAATTCGCCGCCATTTTGGAATAAAATAGTTGGGAAAATGAATTGGTTTGGCCAAAGAGTTGGTACTACAAAACCATATTGATTCTTACTAGAGTCTGTTAGTTTTTTAGCAGCGGCTAGGAACTCCTCACGATTTGTCGGTGCCTTTTCTGGATCTAAACCGGCCGCTTTAAATAAATCTTTATTATAGTACATAATTAATGGATGAATATCTAAAGGAATGGTATAGTGCTTACCGCCAATATCGCCGGCCTTCCAAGCAGTTTCAGCATAATCTTCTGCTTTAACGCCTGCTTTTTCGACAGTGTCAGTTAAATCCTTTAATAAATTCTTATCTGCATAATTTTTCAGCTGATCAGTATGCATAATTAATAAATCTGGAGCATTTTTTTGACCAGAAAAAGCAAGGTCAACCGTCTTATAATAGTCAGACTGGGGAACAACTTGGAAATCTACTTGATACTTAGATTGTGACTTATTGTAGTTTTCAACAATCGTCTTCATACGCGGACCATCTGCGCCAGAGAATGGCGCCCAATAAGTAATTTTCTCCCCATTTCCGCCTTCTGAAGTATCTTTGTCCTTCGCACTTGAGCATCCCGCTAAAGATCCGAGAGCTAGCGCAGCAGTTAAAGCTATACCAAGCCATTTCTTTTTCTTAGCCATTTTTATCCCCCTTATTTAGGTAAAAATTTTTGGTTACTTCTAGGATGAGGAAATATTTACAAATTATGTGTTCCTCATTAGTTAATTAAATTAATTTACTTTCTGGTATTATCATAATATTGTAAGCGCTTTTTGTCAAATACATATTTTTTAAGATTTTAATTTTGTTTTTAAAAATAAAAATGGCCTCGGTACAGTCCAAGGCCATCTGTCATTATAATGTTAATTTAATTTATCCTCTATGCTTCTTATATAATAGACTTGTGATTGGAAATCTCCCCCACGTTCAAAACTCCGTCCATTGACACCATTAAACTCTGTTGGAAGCTGCAGCCCCACAGTCATTAGTTCATCACCATAATATGTCCGCTCGCTCCCAGTCACCTGATAGTCTTTTGACTCATCTAATCCACTGAGTCGCAGCAATTGCTGTTTCTTAGGATTCGGAGTTGCTAGTACTTTATACCAGCCAACCAATGCTTCCGAATGATCTTGGCTTACCACCATCCAAGCAGTTTCGTTATTTGAAAATGGATTCAACAAGCGATAGAATTGACCATCACGAATCAACTCTCGATGCGCTTTGTAAAAAGCAACCTGCTCTTTAATTTCCTCACGTTCTTCTTCGGTCAATTTGAGTGGGTCCAATTCATATCCAAATGTTCCAAAGTAAGCAGTGTTTGCCCTTGTTTGTAATGGTGTGGACCGTAATGTCTGGTGATTCGGAACAGCCGAAACGTGAGACCCCATACTATAAACCGGATACGCAAAGGATGTGCCATACTGGATCTTCAGCCGTTCAATCGCATCTGTATCATCACTCGTCCAAGCCTGCGGGGCATAATACAACATCCCGGGGTCAAACCGTCCGCCCCCGCCTGCACACGATTCAAACAACACATGTGGGAACTCGCTTGTTAATCGCTCATAGAGATTATAAACTCCTAAAATATAACGGTGGAAAAATTCACTCTGCTGATGAACGGGTAGGTTATTCGAAAATGCCTCGGTGATGTTTCGATTCATGTCCCATTTAATATAGGCCAGCTTTGTTTGTTTAATAATCGTGGACATTTTATCATATAAATAATCCACGATTTCCTGTCTTGAAAAATCTAGGACCAGCTGATTACGTCCCAATGTATAGTGCTGACCCGGGATTCCTACTGCCCAATCTGGATGTTCTTTAAATAATTCACTATTCGGACTGATCATTTCCGGCTCAAACCAAAGCCCAAATTTCAATCCTGTCTCGGTAATTTTCTTAGCCAAACTATCCAAACCATTCGGAAGCTTATTTAAGTCTACGTGCCAATCACCAAGTGAAGAGGTATCATCATTTCGTTTTCCAAACCAGCCATCATCCAGAACAAACAACTCAATTCCTAGTTCACTTGCTGATTGTGCAATCTTTACAAGTTTTTCTTCATCGAAATCAAAGTAGGTTGCCTCCCAGTTATTAATTAGAATCGGACGCACGGCCTTCCTCCATTGACTTGGAATTAGATGCTCACGGTATAGAGCATGAAAAGCATGACTCATCCCATTTACACCTTGTTCGGAATACACCATGACCACTTCGGGGGATTGAAATGACGCTTGCGGCTCTAAATTCCACTTAAATCCGAATGGATGAATCCCAACCGTAAGTCTTGCCATATCGTAATGGTCGACTTCTACTTGCATCAAGAAATTACTGCTATAGATAAAATTAAAGCCATATACTTCGCCTGTATGCTCCGTTGCCTCAGGACGCTTTAGTGCCAAGAACGGATTATGGTGATGAGAACTGGCCCCGCGCAGACTGGAAATAGACTGAATGCCTGTTTCGAGTCTTCTTTCCTTTACATGCCGTTCCCGTGACCATGTCCCTGCTAAATGAGTAAATACAAAATCTTTATCTGGAAGGTCAAGCGATCCTCCCATGAATCGATCAATAACCAGCTCGTCTGAACCCGCATTTCTTAACGAAGCACTTCTCGTGATGACAGGTTTGTCAAGGAAAATTGTATAATTTAACTGCAATTCCGCTTGCAGGAACTCGTCTTTTAAGAGGATTTGAAGTGTACTTGCATCATGATTGTCCTCTGTATAAGTTGCTGGAAGACCTTCAAGACGAGGTTTTCCTTCTAGAATCTGATACGATTCATATGTAAAGTTTGGAATATGATTTTCTGTGGCTTTACTAACGCTGATTGCTGGTTCGCGAAAATCTGAATTTCCGTAGGCAGGGAATTCCTGACGCAACGTCTCTAATCCAAATGCTGGGTCGTCAGCATATATATGCGTAGTTGCCCCTGTTGGCACATCATACGTTTGCAAATGGGAAAAGTCTTCTCTGTGGCGTAATGCCTTACCGTAATAAAGATGGCCGAGCTGCCCATTTTTCATGACATGAAAAATATAACTTACTTGGCCATTTGTTAAATGAAACTGCCTGTCCTTTTGATTCAAATGAATAAGCATCGCTTTCTCCTTCACCATTTTGACCTCTTTTCTAATATCAAGGGAAAGAGCTGTAAACCCAGACTCTTTCCCTTGTAAGTGTTAAATATATTGATTAAATTCTATTGATCACAAATTCGAATTCCATGTCTTTGTCAGCATAAATCAGGTGTTCATCATGCACCGGTGCACCCCAGCTGTCGTCTCCGCCAACGCCCATTTGCTTGCCTGCGACCGTCACAACGGTGTAATGAACATTTGGCAACTCATAATGATGTTGAGCATTCTCGAGTTCAAAAGCTGTATATGGCGAAAAGTTGCATTCTAATGGTTCAGCCTCCGCCGATATTTTTATTCCCTGTCCCTGTTTATTTGTTACCCTAACACGACGTACTCCAGTTCGGTTGCCAGACTCTTGCGGCATCACATATCCGGACAAATTATCTGATACTTGATTTTTAAAGATGCCCAGTCTTGCACCCATCGCACGGTCTGAGTAGTTCTCTTCAGGACCCATGGCGTACCATTCTAATTGATCATAATCTGCAGGCACCTTAAAGGATACGGCAAAAATCGGCATCTGCGGAAGATGGTTTGCGCCATGATAGACCGATTTCACACGGACACTGCCATCAGCAAAAACCGTATAGCTTATTTTCACTACCACTTCTTCACTTATTGATAATTTATAAGTAAAGGCAACGGTCACCTGACCTTTGTCATTTTTAAGATCAATAGCAACACATCTTCTGGTCAGACTGGCTGCGTACCAAAGCCCCGAATGGAAACCTTGGGAGTAGCCGCGGTCATTATCTGTCGTTGCCCGCCAGAATAATGGTGCTGGCGGCAGAGCAATCATCTCTTTCCCGGCGTAATTAAGCGACACGAGACTGCCCGCCTGTTTCGAGAACAGGATCGTAAAGTCCCTGCCATGGACACCTATATTGACATCGCCTTCGACGACTCTTAACTCTCCCTGAACTGCGGCAGACTTTTCTTCCGCCTTTACCTGAAACACAAATTGTCCAAATGCAATCTCATAACCAGCATCAGCCCAGAGTGTGTTTTCCTTTAAGACCAAGGAGGTTTGAATACAATACTCCCCAGAAGCACTCGTGATATCAGCAGGCAGCTTAAATTCAGCTCTTCCTGAACATTGAGGTCCTACATTAACCTCTAGCTTGTTTCGATACAATTCCTTGCCCTCAAGATAAAGGGCGTATTCTAATTCATAATCAGTTAGATCAGCGAAAAGGCTGTCATTAATAATTAATACCCCGGTCTGATCTGGGTTTAACTTAAAGTTTTGATATAGATATTTGACTTCCTGCATCTTAGGTGAAAGTTCTCGATTGGAATAAACGATACCATTTGTACTGAAGCCGTAATCGGTTGGACGGTCTTCAAAGTCACCGCCGGTGGCAAAAAATTCATTTCCATAGCGATCCTTTTTGATAAGGGACTGGTCAATATAATCCCAAATAAAACCGCCTTGATACATTGGATACTTCTTCTCTAGATCTGTATATTTGTACATCCCGCCAAGTGAATTTCCCATGGCATGCATATACTCACAGCTAATGTATGGTTTCTCGGGATTTGCATTCAAATACTCCTCAATATCAGCCGGCTTGGCATACATGCGGCTCTCCATATCACTAGTATCATTATATTCGCGGGCATGAAATACACCTTCGTAATGAACCAAGCGGCTTGGGTCCACTCTTTTGAAATATTTAGACACGTTAAGAATGACCTCACCCGCATAAGATTCATTCCCGCACGACCATATCAGGATGGACGGATGATTTTTATCCCGTTCAACCATAGAAACAGCCCGATCCATTACAATATTCTCCCATTCCGGCTTATTCCCGGGAATGTTCCAGGACGGCTCGACTGCCCCCATCTTTTGCCATGATCCGTGCGTTTCCAGGTTCATTTCATCGATAACATAGACACCGTATTCATCACATAAATCGTACCAATAACTCTGATTCGGATAATGAGACGTCCGGACTGCATTAATGTTATTTTGTTTCAGTGTTTTAATGTCCCAGAGCATGTCTTCCTTGGTAATCGCACGGCCGGTCCGGCAATTAAATTCATGGCGATTTACGCCCTTGAATACAATCCGTTCACCATTAAGATGCATAATTTTATCGATAAGTTCAAATCTACGGAAGCCCACTTTCTGTGGAATCACTTCTACTAAATTGCCTTTTTCGTTATAAACCTGTATATAAAGCTTGTATAAATTCGGTCTTTCTGCGCTCCATAATTTTGGACCCTCAACATCCATTGCTGTTGACCATTTTCCGTCACCAGATTCAATCGTACAAGTAGATACTAGGCTGCCTTCTCGATCGTACAACTCTGTTACAATTTTTGAAGGTGAAGAGCTGCCAGACAATAGCTTGAGGTCTACTTTAAGCGTACCTTGCGTAAAAGCATCATTCAATTCCGCACGAACATCTGCATCATAGACATGAATCTCTGGTACAGTATAGAGATAGACATCACGGAAAATTCCTGAAAAACGCCAGAAATCTTGATCTTCCAGCCAGCTTCCTGTGCTTCGCTGGTAAACCTCGACCGCTAATTTATTTTCACCTTCCGTTAGAAATGGGGTAAGATCAAACTCAGCTGGCGTGAAGGAGTCCTCACTATAGCCGACAAACTTCCCGTTTAGCCAAACATAAAACGCTGATTCTACTCCCTGAAAAGAAATATACACCGGCTTATTGTTCATGTTTTCTGGTACAGTAAACATCTTCACATAACTGCCCACCGGATTATGGTTTTGTGGAATTTCTGGCGGACGAATCTCGTTTAGGCCGTCCCATGGGTACATGGTATTCACATATTGAGGTTTTCCATACCCCTGAAGCTGGATATGCCCAGGAACGGTGATGTCCCCCCAGCCAGAGCAATTAAAGTTCTCCTGGTAAAAATTCTCCGGACGATTGTTCGGATTAACGCTATAGCTAAATTTCCAATTTCCGTTTAGGTCATGGCGCAAAGCCATTGGACCTTCAAGTTTTGCTTGTTCCAGCGTTTCGTAATATATGTGATCGGAATGTGCAGGCAGTCGATTCACAGCAAACACATTCACATCCGTAAGCCAATCTAGTTTTGGAATTGTTGACATCATGATCACTCTTTTCTATTTCTATTTTTCCAAGTACCTACTATTTAACAGATCCCATCATACCGGCAACGAAATGCTTTTGCATGATAAAGAAGATTAGTGCTGCTGGTAAGGTTGCTATTACAATTGCTGTCATAATCATTCCAAAGTCAGGTGAGTAGCTTGAACCTAAGTTTGAAATTAATAGTGGGATCGTCTGGTTTTCAGGTGACTGCAATACAACCAGCGGCCATAAATAACTGTTCCAGCTTGCCATAAAGGTTATGATCGCCGCAGCTGCGTAAGTGGTTTTCATGGTAGGAACATAAATCTTAAAGAAACATCCTAATTCCGAGAGGCCATCAATTCTTCCAGCTTCAAGAATTTCTTTTGGAAACATTTTCGTGCTTTGTCTAAAGAAAAAGATCAGGTAGGCGGTTGTAACGGTCGGCAAAATGACAGCTGCGATTGTATCAATCCCAATGATCGAGAAGGATTGTGAGATGGAAGCAAACATTCTAAAGAGCGGTACCATCAAAGCCGCAAAAGGAATCATCATTGAAACTAGTAATATATTAAACACAAAATCCTTTGATTTACTTTTATAAATTTCAAATCCATATCCCGCCAAAGATGCAATCAGCATCGCAAGGATGGTTGTTAATACCGAGATTTTAGTTGAATTGATTAATGCAGGCACAAGATCAACAGTGTCCAGAAGATTGCGAAGGTTCTCCATAAAGTGACTGCCGGGAAGCATCCTTCCTTGCGTTACATCAACAGACTTGTTTGTCGAGCTTACAATCATCCATAAAAATGGAAACACAGAGACAATTGCTGCGATGGCTAGAACGGTATAACTGAATGTATTTTTTAGCTTACTCATTTTTATCACCTGCCGCTTTAAACTGAATGATCGAGAAGATAACAATCATAATTACGATTGCATAAGAGACGGTGGCTGCATACCCAAAGTCCGGAGTATATTTAAACGATAAGTTATAGATATACTGAGAAATAGTCATTGTTGCATTACCCGGACCACCCTTAGTAATATTCATGACCTCGTCAAATAACTGCAGTGTACCAATCGTTGAAGTGATTGATGTAAATAGAATAATCGGCTTCAACATTGGAATGGTTATTTTGAAAAACTGTTGAACTGGCGAAGCGCCATCGATTCTAGCTGCTTCATAGATGGACTCATCAACGTTTTGAAGAGCAGATAAATAGAAAATCATGTTGTAACCAGTCCAACGCCAAGTAATCGCCACAATAATCGCGATTTTCGCCCAAAAAGGATCGGTAAGCCATTGGATAGGTTCTGAAATGATTGCAACTTTCATTAACATCATATTAATAATTCCATCTTGTCCAAACAAATATTTAAAGATGACCGAATAGGCAACAAGTGAGGTTACACATGGTAAGAAGATGGCTGTACGAAAAAAGCCCTTAAACTTTAACGCTTTATTATTTAGTAGAACCGAAAGAAATAAAGCTAGTAAAATCATAACCGGTACTTGAATGATTAGATAAATGACTGTATTTTTTACCGTGGTTAGGAATGTTGGGTCTTTAAATAACCGCGTATAATTATCGATACCTGTAAAGGTTAGATTTGCACCAACACCTGTTTGAAAGGATAAAATAAGAGCCTGAATCATTGGGTAGAAGTAAAATAAAAGAATCATTACGGCAGCGATAATAACAAATGACCAGCCAATGATATTATTTTTCAGCCGAGTTTTGCGGCCGCCGGAATTTGATTTTGGAAGGGCTTGAGTGTGGTTTTCTTTCGCTGTTATCAATTCTAGTCAACTCCTTACATTGTGAGTTCAAGAAAAGAAAACGCCTCAGAAAGTCGCCTGATGGATCAGTTAGCTCTAATACATGAAAGGCAGAGCCGGCGAAATTCTAAGGCATAATCTCTTTAAAAGTAGATTGTTACTTTCTAGCTTGTTGTGTTATTTAATTTGTTCTTCTGCTTGCTTTTGAGCATCCTCTAATACTTTATCTAGATCTTTACCTTTAAGGTAATCTTGCATTCCAACAGCTAAAATGTCTTCAATGGCATATGTGTGCATACCATAGTTAACTTGAGGAATTTTCTCTGTCCAAGCAGCAAAGTCAGAAACTACTTTTTGTCCTCCGAAGAAATCATCCGCAGCTTTATAAGCTTCGCCTTCAGCAGCTGGCTTGTAAGTACCAATAGCTCCCATTTCTTTATTTAATGTCTGATAAAAATCAGCATTAGATCCAAATGTTTTTCCTAAGAAGTCCGCAGCCTTTTCTTTACCATCGATGTTTAACACGTACCAAGAGCTTCCGCCTAAGTTAGAAGCGTTCACGGAAGTTGCAATTCCAGATTGCTTTGGCATCGGAAGAACTGCCCATTTGCCGGCTTGTGATGCTTCAGCCTTGATGGATGGAGTAATCCAGTTACCAGTTGGAACAGTTGCCACGTCACCGCTGTTAAATCCTGCAACAAATTGACCCCAGTCAGAAACCGGTTTTACTAAATCTGCGTCTAAAATCGCTTTATATGTTTGGAATGCTTCCTTTAAAGCTGCGTTTCCTGCTAAGTCAGGTGTAACGCCGTCGTTCTTTAAGTACCAAGAACCGCTTGTTTGAATCATCATACGAATAAGACCAAGGTCTTTTGGATCCTGTGTAAGCATTGCTTTCCCAGTTGCTTCTTTAACCTTCTTACCTACTTCAATGTATTTATTCCAGTCCATGTTTTGTAAATCTGCGACTTTGTATCCCGCTTTTTCCAAATAGTCAGTTCTTACATATAGTCCCGTTACACCTGTATCAAATGGAAGGCCATAATTTTTGCCATCCAAGCTGGTAGGGGCAATTTTATACTGTGCGAAATCATCCGCTTTAAAAGAACCCGTTAACTCATGGAACATATCTGGATACGCTTTAAGGAAGCTTTGCGCCCGATAATCTTCAATTAATACAATATTCGGTAATCCCTTTGTAGTCCCCGAACTTAAGCTGGTATTCAACTTTTGAATAATGTCATCTTGCGCATGTTCAATTACTTTAATGTTTACATCTGGATTCTCAGACTTATAAGCGTCTTTTGCTATATTCATTGCTTTAATGTTGAAATTTGGATCCCATGCCCAAACCGTTACTTCATTTGTATCTTTGCCTTTGTCGGAAGTCTCTTTATTTGATCCCGAAGAACAAGCAGTTAGCATCAATATACTAACTAAAAAGAGTGCTAGTACTTTTTTCATTGATATTCCCCCAACATCCTATTTTATGTAAGCGTTATCTCACTTACAAATATAATGTTATCACCTAAAAGGACTGAATCGTTAGGACGATATTTTTATTGGATGGTAATATCTTTGTAACATGAACACGCTTCCATTTAATTCATTTGGATTATTTTTAGATTTTATGACTATTTTTACTTTATGGAAATCGGAAGCTCCAGTCGTACCTTTGTCCCTTCACCTAATTCGCTGGATATCGTGACCCCATACTGTTCCCCGTAAATAAGTTGGATCCGCTCATGAACATTCCGGACGCCAATTCCGGAAAACATTTGTTGTTTGCGCTTCGTATTAGGGAGTTTATTTTCAGAAGAAACCTCCATACCATCTCCATTATCAACAACTTCACAGATTAATACATTTTCCTCCTGCCAGACAAGAACATTGATGTACCCGCCAGGCTTATGATTGAAGCCGTGGAAGAATGAATTTTCCAAAAAAGGCTGCAAAATCAGCTTGGGCACATGATACTCTATACAATCTGGCGCGATAAAATAGTTCACTTTAATCCGATTGCCGTACCGTTTTTGATTAATTAGGACATAATTTTTTAAATTATCAACTTCTTGTCCAATCGTATTTGTCTCACTGACATTGCCAATTGTATTTTGAAGCAAAGAGATCAATGCATTAATGGTCGCTTCGGTTTCTTCTTTACTACCCTGCTGCACCATAAATTTTATGGAAGTCAGCGTATTGTACAAAAAATGTGGATTGATTTGCTGTTGAAGTGCTGCTAATTCCGCATTACGCTTCTGCTTTTGAGATTCTACCAGCTGGTCGACATACTGATGGAGCTCATCCAGCATGGAATTAAAGGCATTGCCAATTTTCATGGTTTCATAGGTGCCGCTTGCAGAGACATATTGATGGAAATTATGTTTTGAGGCATCTTCAATCTGCTTCACCAGACTTGATAATGAATTGGTCAATCTCCTTGTGGCGAGCAGGACAATGATTAATGCCGCAAAGACAATTCCCATCGAAATGAGCACAATAGCTTTTTTATCAATTAGGTCTCCGACTGCTTTTTGCTTGTCAATGATATTAAACAAGTACATATCAAAAGAAGGAAGGTACTCCATTGAGATAATTTGATCCTTTCCCATAAAGGAATCAATAATATAACGGTCTGAGCTCTTTTCAATTTTAGTTGCATAGCTCAGAAAGCCCTTTGGTGCTTGTCCAATGAGCTTTGACAGATTGCTCGACACAATGACACCCTGCTTGTCTACAACAAACACATTATTGCCGGGGCCTGTATAGCTTGTGAAGAACCTTCTAAATTCACGTTCATCAAACGCAAAAAACATTGAACCATAAACCGTACCGTTGATTCGCTCCATTAGCACCTTTGATGCAACAATGAACTGGCGATTCGTTCCATCCTTCCGCATGTCCAATTGGTAGATCAGCTTCTTCGGCTGCTTAAACGTATTACTAGTAAGGACACTAGTCCTTAACTCTTCATCCGTAATTGGCCAGTACGTACGATCCGTTGCAAAGCTGAACCCGTTTCTGCCCATAACAAAAATGCTTTCCTCATAAGCATCTAAATTGGTTTCGATCCGCTTTAACTGTTGACCTGTATTAAAATAGGCATTTAACTTCTCTTTATTGCTGAATTCCTCCGACATCAGAACTTTTTTAATTGTAGTGCTTTGAAGGAGATTGTTCGATGCAAGAACGACTGAATAATTAAAGGATTCGAAGCTCTCCTTTACCTGATTCATTACTTTTGAGTTCGTCACGCTAAACTTTTTAATAAAAAATTGCTCCGACATCCGAATGGTTGTCCATGTAATCGTGATCGAAACTGTGATAATCATCAAAACTGTAATGAAAAACATAACGATAAATAAACCGTTATGTTTAAAACGTTCGGGAATCAATCTCATAATTCACCATCTCTTATCTTAGTTTTTGCTGTCTTTTGTATTGGCTTGGAGACAATCCCTTGATTTTCTTAAAAACTTTACAGAAATAGCTATGATCCGAGTAACCTACCATTCCACTAATTTCGGAGATCGATTCGGTTCCCTCCATAAGCAGCTTCGTCGCTTCCTCAATCCGGATTCGATTTAGATATTCGATAAATCCTTCCCTGCTATGTGTTGAAAAATAGTTAGAAAGGTATGATGGATTAAAATGAAAATGCTTTGCCACGCCTGTTAAGGTAAGCGGCTCGGCATAGTGTTCTCCAATATACTCCATTAATTTTTTCATATTGATATCCTCCGGCTCGCTTTGCACCGAAAAAATGCATTTTTTCGCTTCTTCAATAAAATGATTCAATAATTCAACTGTAGCCGTTGCTGAAGGCGCTTCATCAATCGATCGAAAATAGGAATACTTCGCATTTTCCAGATCTGATACATCATATTTCATATTACTTAGGAGAATGGTAATGTTGAAAATAATGTTGCCAAAGAAAGCTTTATATTCAAGGACGTCCATCGTATAACAAGAAGACATGACTTGGATATGTTCTTGTAAATACTGAAAGGCTGAGTCAAAATGTTTTCGCTTTAACTCCTCGGTAAACCAATCCAAATTAAATTTTTCAGGTTTAGAAGGCAGGTTAGGGAGATCCTGCACCATTAACAATGGTTGATTGAAAAAATAAAAGCGATAATCTAACAATTTTATAAGACTTTCCTTGTACATGTTCCCTACTAATGAAAGGTCGGTAAACGCCTCCGTCAAAACAAGACTAATTCCCGGAATGTTTTGATCAAGTTGGCGGGCCATTTTAATGACCTCGGGAAAATTCTCTATATTCATATTCATTAAGTATCCAATGATGTTTTCTTCCAAACTTAAGGGCTCGAGAACAGCTTGGCTTTTGTTATGCTGAAATGCCTCTTCGATTTCCCTCTTGATACTAGTTTTGAATTCTGTACTTTTTTTAGATTGATGGCGGTTTCTTAAATCTACTCCGATTAAACAAAAGTGGCTAAACGGAAAAGCCTGAGATACTAAAGCTGGATTATAATTTACTTCATATCCTGAAATAAGTTTATCGATAATCTGCCCAATCGGGAGATTTCCTGTTAATCTTTGGTCCATTTTTTGAAAGGCAGGAATTCGATTAGCGGCCGTTTTCAGTGCCTTTAAAAGGCCTTCTGCGTTAAGCTTCGGCTTTAATATATAATCAACAACACCGCTTTGAAAGGTGGAACGGACATAATCGAATTCGCCAAAACTGCTTAAAATAATGATTTCTTTATGAGGATATCTTTCCTTCACAATTCTGGTTAATTCCTCCCCATCCATGATGGGCATCACGATATCTGTAATGATAATATGCGGATCGGTAGCTTCGATTAATTCAAGGGCCTCTTGACCGTTTGAAGCCTCGCCAACAATCATAAAACCCTCTTGTTCCCAATTGATATAGTGCTTAATCCCTTGTCTGATTAACATTTCATCGTCTACAATAAGTGTTCGGCATAGTTCCCCGACTGTCAACGGAATCCCCCCAGAAGATGACCTGTACAATTCGATTTCAATATTTTAATTATACTATAAACAAACTCAATCCCTTTTCATAAAAATTGAACCAATTAGTTGCACTTTAATTAAACGTTTGATTAGTTTACAACAAAAAAAGATAGCCTAAACGGCTACCCAATTTACTCTACAAACTGAATATTCACTTCAGATTTGCTATTCAATTCCAGATCTTTCGGAATTCGCAAATAGAGAATGCTTTGACCCTCATAAAAACTAGATTGATGTTGAAATAACGAAGGCTCACCCGTAAATTGGGTAACCGGAAAGATCTGATTAAAGATGGAGAAATTAAGTTTAGCTTTCTTTGAATTGTGTAAAGTTAATAGATCCCCTGCTAATGTCAGACGGATTGGGTTTATCACCTTACTGATATCCATGTCATTTACACTTGATCTCGTTCTATAGTACACAGCTTCAATCTTATCATCATTCGTTTTCTTTCTTTCTACAAAAATCTGTGTCGCGAAAAACTCTTCGGTTCCAACTGATAGATTAAGTTTTGGCTCACGATACTCGAAATCCCATTTTTTCTCTATGGAGTTTCTACCGATGGTATTAATTTTTCCTGCAGCAGCTGCATCGAATAAAGTCGCCCCTTCTTTTTCTATAGCGTCGATAGGTGCTTTTTTTAAATCAGTCATATCTTTTCCGTTGATAAACGGAACCACAATTGTACAGATGAGTAATAGTGATATATATCCTCCAAAAATCCTTCGGGCCCAAGAGCTGGAAACAGATTTCCCCTTGTTATTGACTGTCCTCCTTATACCTTTGGCTGTGAAGATGGAGATAATAACGAGAATAAATAAAATGGGTAATAGACTCCCTATGTTCATCATGGTTATTGTTTAACCTCCAATCGGGTTGACAATACAAGGGCACTGGCAAAGACCAGCGTGCAACTAATAATGATTTTGGTCATAAATAATAGGATAGAAGATTCTGTAAAGATAAATCCGAAGAAGTTGCTCACGATCCTTGTATTCCCGCTAACCCCGCCAAGAAACAGGGCACCGAAAAATAACGCCGGCACTAGGACAACGAATACTTTATGAATCTGGACAAGCGTTCCGATCAAATATCCGAGCGCACAAAATAGGAAAATATAAAGGCTTGTTGTGCAGATGCCTAATATAAATTCATTAAGTGAACCCGCTGGACTTGTACTAGCAACCATAAGTTGACGATCAAAGATATACATTATCACCTTCAGTAAATTGGGTGACAGCATGGCTGTCAGACCGCCAATGATGCTTGCTGTCAGCAAAAACAGTATATTAGAAAGGTTATGGCTTAGTCGGTTAGTGACAAAGGTGAAGTCATCATTCCGATATGCTTTTGTCGTAATGATGATCGCTATGATAAACCCCCATAGCATGGTGAAGAAAGCCACCAAATCAGCCGAATAATAATGAACCTCCACCTCAAGTGTTTCACTGCTTGATCCCGACATGCCCACGCCGTTTAGTGAAAAAAGGATTGCCAGCAGTTGGAGAAAAACAAGGTTCCAAAACACCTGAACATAGGCTTTCAGTTTATAGGAATATTGTTTTTTCACAATAGAAGTTAGACTAACCGTGGTTAAAGACATCATCAATTCCCCCTTCGGTTTTACTAGTTAGATAGACACACAAGTCACTAGCAGAAACTGGTGAAAGCTCAATCCCAGCGATACGAGCCCTCTGCACTTCTTGCTCAGAAAACTGATTCCTCACGACAACATACGATTGGTCAAGACCGATGGACCTTATGTGAATGATTTCTTTATCTACTGTCCATTCATTGATGATAGCTGTCTTTCCTTGCATTCCAATCGACCACTCCTTAAAGTCTTCTGACGGGAGATGAAGATGCTCTTTTCCTTCTTTAATTAAAAGGATATCTTCAAGTAAATCCTCAACTTCATTTAAATGATGGCTTGAAATAATAATAGAGCGTGGATAGGAGATATAATCTTTGAGCATAGCACGGTAAAAATCATGTCTGACTCCTGCATCCATCCCCGTGGTCGGTTCATCAAAAAGTGTTAATGGGCACCGGGCAGACAATCCTAAGATGCTATTGAAGGTACTTTTCATTCCCTTTGAGAGGTCTTGATAATAGTGTGATGGGTTAAAAGAGAAATAGTCAAAAAGACGATTAGCTAACTCTGAATTCCAATTTTCATAAAAGTTTGCCGCGACAACTAGGATTTCCTTAAGATTTAATGCTGCAGGCAGATTCATTTGGTCATGAATAAAGATAATGTTGGCCGAAACCATTAGATTATTAAATGGCTTTTCGGAGAACACCTTTATCTCGCCTGATGTCTCCTTTAGATGACCTGCAATGATTTTTAGCAGTGTTGTTTTCCCTGATCCATTTCTTCCAATTAGACCGGTAATTTTATTTTCTTCGATACTAAATGACAGGTTATTTAATGCCTTATTTCTTCCGTACTTTTTGGTTAATCCATTGCACGTGATGACACTCATTTCTCTTCCCCCCCTAAGTCTGCCGCTTTAATCATTTCAATTAATTCTCCTTTACTTACGCTTAATCGTTCCGCTTCAAGAACAATTTCCTGAACTAACTTTCTTAACGTTTCATTCTTCCGTTTGGTCAGGATCATTTCTTTGGCAGCGCTGGTTACAAACATGCCCAAACCGCGTTTTTTATAAAGGATATTTTCATCCGCTAATATGTTGAGCCCTTTTGCCGCGGTCGCTGGATTAATATTAAAGATTTCTGCCAGTTGGTATTGAGAGTATATCTTCTGATCACTTTCAAAATTACCATTCAGAATCTCACGCTCAAGCCACTCCGATATCTGTAGATAAATCGGCTTGGTCCCATCCAAATTAAGATTCAAGCTATCACTCCTCTCCCAACATAGTGCATTAGTGTTGTAATGTAGTATATAATAATTGGAAATAAAAAACAATGGGCTAATTACCAATATTTTCATTTAGTGTAATCACTTAGTGTAATCATTTGGTGTCATCATTTGGTGTCATCATTTGGTGTCATCATTTGGTGTCATCATTTGGTGTCATCATTTGGTGTCATCATTTGGTGTCAGGCACCATAAAAAGACATTTGTCAATGAGTGGTGCCTGACACCCTTTTCTGTTACTATTTTTGATAGTATTATATTTTCAGATTGTACGATTTGAGTAGAGGATTGAGGGAAACTGTGTATGTTACGGAATAAGAATGTTTGGATTTTGTTAACAGGGGAATTTATTGCGGGTCTTGGTTTGTGGCTCGGTGTGATTGGTAATTTGGAATTTATGCAAGAGAAGCTCCCATCAGACTTCTTAAAATCGCTTCTTCTTGCTGCAGGCTTGCTTGCCGGGGTTGCGTTTGGCCCCTATGCAGGCAGACTTACCGACCAAGTAAGTAAGAAAACGGTTATGCTTCTGGCAGGATTTGTAAGGTCTGTCAGTGTTGTCTTCATGTTAATTGCGATTGCAACAGGTTCGATCTGGTGGATGGTTGTGTTTCTTGTCTTGCTGCAAATTTCTGCAGCATTTTATTTTCCAGCACTACAAGCAGCCCTGCCACTTATCGTGTCCGAAAAGGATTTGCTTCAACTAAATGGTATTCATATGAATGTTTCAACACTTTCCCGTATTATCGGCACAGCGGTAGCTGGAATTTTGTTGGTTATTCTGCCTTTATCGATGCTTTATGTTGGTTCTCTCGTAGCGTATATAGGTTTATTTATCCTAACTTGGTTCTTAAATATTGATGAATCAAAGGATCTTCTGATAGCAAAGAATAGTCGCACTGAAAAAACAAGCTTTAAAGACGTTTTTCCAATTATTAAGGGTCTGCCAATTGTCTTGATGACGCTTATCATGACTCTCATCCCGGTCCTCTTTCTTGGTGGATTTAACCTTGTGGTTATTAACATTAGTGAACTTCAAGACAGTTCAGCCATAAAAGGCTGGATTTACACAACAGAGGGAATCTCTTTTATGCTTGGCGCTTTTCTCATTAAGTTGATTAGTGGCCGGATATCCCCCTACATCATCTTATTTGCTTGTTCGTTTTTGATTGGGGGTTCCCAGCTGCTTCTCTATTTAGCTGATGTACCGGTATTATCTGTCGTGGCTTTTGCCTTTTTTGGATTTTCTGTCGGCTGTTTTTTCCCGACAGCTGCGACCATTTTTCAAACAAAGATACCAAAAGAGTTCCATGGCCGCTTTTTTTCATTTAGAAACATGCTAGACCGTGTTACCTTTCAGATTGTCCTGCTCATTAGCGGCTTTCTCCTAGACCTAATCGGCCTACAGCTTATGTGCGTACTGTTCGGCGGCATATCTATAATCATGACCACACTCTTTTATACCAGGCATAAATACCTTCAATCCCGCCCAGTCAAACAAAACACATAACAACAAACAGGCAACATCCGACATATTGGATGTTGCCTGCTTTATAGCTAAACGTCCTCCCTAAGAGGACAAATGTCCACGCGTGGTGCCTGACACCACTAATGACTCCACTTATATCAGCCGTTTAAAAATGGGTGGTGGAATAGATGGGCTTTAGTTCTTTTTCGGGTTCTATGTATGCTTTCGCGCTATTGACGGCGGTGGGGCCTTCGGAGAATCCGCCCGCTATCAGGTGTAGTTTGTTTTGGTAGTTTGCGACGTCTCCAGCTGCAAAGATTCCCTCGATATTGGTTTGCATCCTACTGTCCACCTTGATGTTTCCGTATTCGAATTCTAATCCCCATCCCTTGATAGGGCCTAGGTCAATACAGAAGCCGTGATTGACGAGAACTTCGTCCACGTCAATGGTCTTAGTGTCGTTTGTTTCAATATCCTTAACGGTCACACCCTCAATCCGTCCATCTGCCCCATGTAAAGCATCCAAAACATGCGGTGTCAAGATGGTCGCAGTTGATTTCCGCAAGTTACTGATGTTTCGCTCAAGTCCAGAAAACTCATGCCTTCGATGCACCACGGTAATATGACGTGCAATCGGGAGCAGCTCGTTCGCCCAATCAACAGCCGAATTACCACCACCAGAAATAAGCACATGTTTATCTTTGTAGTCATTGAGCTTTTCGACTGCATAACGCAGGTTACGTCCTTCATATTGATCAGCATGTTCTACGTCAAGTTTGGCACTTTTTAATGTACCGAATCCAGTCGCTAAGATAATAGACCTGGTATGGTGTTTCTCGCCATTGTGACTTGTTAAGAGGAACGTCCCATCTGCTAACCTTTCTAACCCGACTACTTGTTGATTTAAAACAATTGTCGGATCAAAGGTTTGCGCCTGTTCTACTAGCTGTTTAATTAAGCTTTCTCCTGAAACAGCCGGTATCCCGCCAATATCGCGGATCACCTTTTCTGGATAGAAGTAGGAAACCTTCCCCCCTAAGTATGGCAGAAACTCAATTATTTTTGTTTCCATCTCTCTCATTCCACAATAAAAAGCGGTAAATAAGCCAACTGGGCCACCACCGATAATGGTAACATCGTATAATTTCATTTCATCCCCCATCCCATCTATCCCATTTCACTAGAAATTCATGATTTTTCGATTGTCTAACTCCGGCACTTTTTCAATTAAATCATAGCAAAGACAGACTGGTTTCTTCGTCCGTGGATCTTTAACAATTTCAGCATCGATTTGAAAGACCGTTTTTAATACATCAGGTGTCATGACTTCGTCTGCGGTTCCCTCTTTGATAATTGTTCCCTTACTTAATGCAACCATATGATGGGAAAACCGTGACGCATGGTTCAAATCGTGAATGACCATTACAATTGTCCGGCTTTGTTCCTTATTTAATTTTTCTAGCAGCTGTAAAATCTCTAACTGGTGCGCCATATCAAGGTAAGTGGTTGGCTCATCAAGCAGCAAGAGATCCGTTTCTTGGGCAATGGCCATGGCGATCCAAGCGCGCTGCCGCTGGCCGCCGGAAAGGGCATCAACTGGATGGTCAGCAAATTGACCAAGTCCGGTAACCTCTAGCGCCCATTCAATCACCTGTCTGTCGTTATCTGTTAGTCTGCCAAACCCACTTTGATGTGGGGAACGTCCAAATGAAATCAATTCATAGACTGTTAATCCATTGGGTGCCTCGGGGCTTTGCGGAAGAACAGCCATTTTCCTAGCGATTTCTTTTGTTGGGACCTTGTGAATCATCTTTCCATCTAAATAGACGATTCCAGATTTGGCTGCATGGACACGGGCTAATGTTTTTAATATGGTAGATTTCCCACAGCCATTGGCGCCAATTATCGTGGTAATCTCTCCTTTTTTTATGTGTAAATTCAAGTTTTCAACGATTATCTTGTCTCCATAACCAATCTGAAGATTCTCGGTAGAAAGTGAAACCACAATCCGTTCCCCCTTTTTTTATTTGGCTTTCATAAGTAAGAAAATAAAATATGGTGCACTAAATATTGCCACTACAATTCCAACCGGTATTTGGGTTGGGGCAAGCAGGTTTTTGCCTATGGTATCAGCCAATAAAAGCACAAACGACCCTAAAACGGCAGTAAGCGGCAAAAATAACTGGTGCTTTGGCCCAATTAATCGTTTCGCAATATGCGGAGCAACTAAGCCTAGAAAAGCAATTCCTCCCCCAGCCGCGACACTAAATCCTGCTAGCGCCACTGCTGCTAGAAGCAAGATTCTTCTTTCTTTTTCTACATGAATG
The DNA here is from genome assembly GCF_023714155.1 of Neobacillus sp. MER 74. Lineage (NCBI taxonomy): Bacteria > Bacillati > Bacillota > Bacilli > Caryophanales > Bacillaceae > Neobacillus > Neobacillus sp. MER 74. The sequence continues at coordinate 68,762 of NZ_JAMAUV010000012.1, read as the reverse complement.
CCTAAGCCCGTCGCGACCTGGTCACCTAAATTCATAATATTAAGGATGTGTGCTTTGTATAAAGCAAAAGGAATAAGCAGCAAAATTAACGGAGCGAGAATGGCGACAAATTTCCAATTCGTTCCCCAAATATCACCAGAAAGCCAGACAGCTGCCTGCATGAAGTCTTGTGGATTCATTTTGAGCTGAAAAATTACAATGGCAGCACCAAATCCTGAATTCACACCAATTCCGACTAAAATTAACCGAACGGGATCAATTCCCTTTTTCCATGCCAATACGTAAATTAGAAAAGCCGCAAGTACCGCTCCTACTAATGCGAACAATGGCATTAAGAAAATGCCGAGTGTGCTCACACTGTTCATAGAGCCTTGAAAAAAGTAGATAAATAAGATGACCATGAATCCGGCTCCTGTATTTATCCCTAATATTCCAGGATCCGCCAGTTCATTTTTGGTCACACCTTGTAAAATAGCGCCAGAGACTGCTAGTCCTGCACCAATTAATAGAGCCAAAACCATTCTAGGCAACCTAAAGTCAATTAAAACGAGTTGGTCACGGGCCGTTCCCTGCCCCATTAATGTCTTGAAAACATCGATGGGTGCAATCCGTACGACTCCAAGGTTTAAACTTATGATAAAAGTGATAATAGTTAAGATAAATAAAAGACTAATTAGGACGATAAATTTTTTCTGTTTTGCTTTCGATTGATTCATTACAGCCCTCTCCTTTCCCCACGAGCCAGGTATAAAAAGAAAGGAACACCGATGATTGCCGTTACAGCTCCTACAGGTGTTTCAAACGGGGCATTCACCATTCTTGCTGCAATATCAGCAAGAACGAGTAACAATCCTCCAAGTACAGCGGAAATTGGAATAATCCAACGGTAATCTGAACCTATAATGAATCGGGTAATGTGTGGAATCACCAGTCCGATAAAACCTATAGCACCGGCTATCGATACAGCAGCACCGGTTAGTATTAATACAACAATCACACCGAGTGATTTTACTAAAAGTGTATTTTGTCCAAGCCCTTTAGAAACTTCTTCTCCTAGGCTTAGGATGGTGATTGACTTTGAAATATAAAGGGCGAGTAATATTCCAAATCCTCCTGTGATCAATAGAATCTTAACGGATTCCCAAGTAACCGTTGTTAATCCTCCTGCATACCAAAAGCTCATGTCCTTTGCCACTTGTGTATGGAGAGCAATGGCGCTTGAGAATGCACTTAGCATCGAACCCACTGCCACCCCGGCCAGGGCGAGTTTTACTGGGGTCAATCCTCCCTTTGAAAAAGCTCCAATCGTAAAAACGAGGATTACGCCAAGACCTGCCCCTACAAAGGATGAAAAGGTCAACCCCATCATTGTCGCGGTTGGAATAAAGGCAAGGGTGATGACCAATGCAAAAGCTGCCCCATCTGTCACACCCATGATGGAAGGAGAGGCGAGAGGATTACGTGTTAAACCTTGCATTACCGCACCCGAAACAGCAAGGAATGCCCCAACTAATACAGCACCGATCGCTCTTGGCATCCGAATTTCTTGAATAATTTGATGTGTGGTCATCTCAGGATTAAAATGGGAGACAGCCTCCCAAACAGTAGCCATTTTTATATCCGCTGCACCGTAAGCAATAGATAATCCCATTGAAATTAGGATTAGTATCATTCCGGCGATTAATACGAAGGTCCCTTTAATGGATGTTCTTAAACTTTTATGATGAAGAGCTAACGAATCGCCTTCGTGCTGCTTTGCTTTTCCAGTCAAAAACTAACACCTCTATCTGATAAAAAACGAAAAATTGGGTATATTATTAAATCGGTAATAAAAATAGCAAAAGAATTGATAATCATTATCATTAAGTATAGAGAGTAACCACTTATTTTTCAATACGTTTACAGTATAAAAGCAACTCCCAGATTTATCCTTCAAACATTTTTCACAAATTTACCTATATTAAAGAGGTTTGTTGATTGACACTTCAAATGAAAATGATTATCATTACCATTATAATAGGTATTCACGATCATAGGAGGTTTATTCATGCTTAAAAAGCGCTTTTATTTATCTTTTACGCTATTACTGATGTTAATTTTGGTAAGTGCTTGCAGTAATTCTGATAATACAAAAACAGAAAAGACTACAGAAAAGGGAAATGCAGAGGTGACATTAACGGATGCGAAGGGTGAAGTGACAATCCCTGCTAATCCAAAACGAATCATCGCTCCTTATTTAGAGGATTCACTCGTGGCATTAGGGGTAAGACCTGCTGCACAATGGTCAATAGGTGATACGGTCTTAGATTATTTACAGCCAGAGTTAAAGGAAGTGCCCAAAATCGGCTGGGATCTCCCTCTAGAACAAGTAATCAACTACAACCCAGATTTAATTATCTTCAGTTCTCCAAATGCCATTCAAAAAGGACAATATGAAGAGTATAAAAAAATCGCTCCTACCTACGTTTATAAGGACGAAGTATATGCTGATTGGCGTAAACAACTGACCCAAATGGGTGAAATCTTAAGTAAACAGAAAGAAGCAAAAGAGGCTTTAGCCAATTACGATACGAAAGTAGCAGATGCGAAAACAAAAGTTCATGATGCTATTGGCGATGAATCAGCAGCTATTCTTTGGGTTATGGCCGATAAGTTTTATTTAATGGAAAACAATCGTTTCAGTGCCAATGTCCTTTATGGGGATTTAGGCATTAAACAACCTGCATTCGTTGAAAGTCTTGGCGGAGCTGCTATCCAGTGGGATCCAATTGCTCTGGAAAAATTACCAGAAATCAAAGCAGACCACATCTTCCTTCTCAGCAAAAAAGGCGAAGCTGGGTTAGATATTTTAGCAAAAAGCTCCATCTGGAACGGCCTTGATGCCGTAAAAAATGGACATGTATATGAAATGAATGACCCTAGCAACTGGACTATCAACGGTCTAAAAGCAAGTGAAAAAACAATTGATGAAGTAGTAAATGCCCTTAAAAAGTAATAGTCAAAATGCCAGAAAGGCGTCATCCAATGTTAGGATGACGCCTTTTACCTATTATCAATCCTCCAATATATTAAGCTTCATCAATGACAACGGAACGAAAATCCAAATCCAAAGCAGCTGAAATTTAACCCTGAGTATTTCAGCGGGTGTCAGGCACCACAAAAATACAAACGTCCACACTTGGTGGACGTTTGTGAATTGGGCCAATGCATCTTAGGAAACACGCTTTAAATGTTTAAATTGCCCTTTGGATAGTACTGATTTTTCGAGCCGGTGAGCCATGATTCCTGCTAAGACTGCTAAAAGGATGTCCTTTGGCAGAGGCACTACCATCCATAACCAGGCCATTTTGTAAGTAAATCCTTCTGGTGCAGCTGCCCAAAGCTTGTAGGCAAAATACATCCAATTTGTACCGAAGAGGTAGTTCACAGCCATTCCGATTAGGGACGCAATAATAAAGGCTGGCACAGTTTTCTTCTTTTCAACGATTTTACCAATAATAAACGCTGTGAAAATATACGATAAAATAAAGCCGAAGGTGGGACTGAAAAATGTGGAAGGTCCTGCACCAAATCTAGAAAAAACAGGAACGCCCACAAGTCCTACTAGCATATAAACAATCATAGCTATTGATCCTAAGCGGCTCCCCAAAATTGCACCTGCTAAAATAGCAAAGAAAGTTTGCAGTGTAATTGGAACTCCGCCCACCACCATAAAGGGTACCAAAGAGGTGATGTTAGCCCCTATTGCCATAAGCGCCACAAACATTCCCACTAGCGTTAAATCCAACGTCTTAATTTACGATTCATACTCCCACCCCAATAAATTGTTATAACTTTAAAATAAAGGGTGACGCACTATATTGTCAACTATTTTTAATTTAAGGTTAACAATAAAAAGTGTCAGGCACCAAAGAGGCTCCCTATCCTCTCCACACGGACAAAATGTTAGATTTGTCCACGCATGGTGCCTGACACCCACTTCCAACACTTATTTACTTCGTTGTAATATCCTTCAGGATGGCGTAGCCATTGTTTACTTTTAGGTTTGCTAGTATTTCTCCTTTTGCTGAGGCTTTTTCCCATTCTGTGCCTGTGTTGTCCTCAAGGTAGTAGTTATCCAAACCGTATCGGATAATGGCAATTTCTTGGCCTTGGTTGTCTTTATCGATATAGCTGATCGTTCCATTGAGGAATTCTCCCTTATTCGGTTTAGTAAGGGTGACTTTAATAGGTGTGTGGACCCCATTCTTTTTCTTCATTAGAACGTATACCTCAAACTCTCCACCACGGTCCTGCAATCTTGTGAGCACTGGTTGTTCCAACAATTTTATCGGCACCTCTTCTGCTTCATACCTTAGAGTCACATAATCGCCTCTAAATACATCAGATGGATCCAATGGTTTCGTTTGAAGAATCATTTCTTCGCCCGTTAACAGGGTATAAAGGGGCTTGACGCACATGCCTAATAGAATGAGCACAGGCACGCAACAAGCTAATACTAACTGTTTTGCCCGCTTATTCATGCACATTCACCCCTTTTTTCCTTTGTTTTTCAAAATAAAAGCCGAAACCTAGCAACAGGATTCCTCCAATGATAAAGACAAACGATTTTGGTAAAAACTCAAGGGATAAATCAAGGTAAAAACGGAAAATCATTACGCAAAGTATAATGATACTGAGCAGGCTTCCTCTATTGATTAAATACAATACATAAATCAGGTAGAGGATAGAAAAAGGAATATACAGCCAATCGAGCGGCCAGCTATCTTCAAAAGATAACAACAGTGCGGCCGCACCATGGACGAGGTATCCTAATACAACGTAAGTATCTTTAACTTTCCCTTTCGAAAGGACAAGTGCGACTCCAATGATCAAATAGATTAGACCGTACACGTAGGCAAAATCATCATAATTATCATACGGATTGATAAAGTAACTAATAATCGTGCCGATAAGTGCCAGCGAAAGTAAGCCATTGACAAAACCAGTCAACTTTGAAAAACCTATTTTTTCATTAAGTATATATATTGCAGCAATCCACAGCAGTGTCCAATAAGGAATATTTATACCTTGAAGATATTGCCCATCAAGCATGTATTTGAGGACGAAAAGGGAAGATGCTAGAAGAATCCATTTATCCCGCAGTACCCAAGACAATGGCAAGATCCCCAGCGACCACCATAAAAAGGCATTTTGAGAATTGGTTCCGAGATGAAACATTTGCTCGACAAGAAAAATCCCCGCACCAAATACCAGACAGCCTAAATAATAAAGGCTCCTTGACGTCTTTGGAAAGTTCTTCTCCATTTTATACCCCGTAAGATTACAGGCTGCAAACAAAACGATGATTAAAAGAAGTTTCACCGTTCTTCCTATTTCATCCCAATTGCTTGCGATAAAACTGAGCACACCAGCTCCAATTAAAACCGTTCCAACATACAAAAGTGTTTTCGTAAATGAAAGTTTTTGAACCTCGTAAATTTCTTCTATCTCATGGGCCATGCTTGCTGGCAGAATCTCTGAATCTTCTAGGTACTTAAGCTCACGCTTTAAAAAATTCAACTCATTTTGTTTTATAATACGCTTCGTCAACCATCCCACCCCTTTTCGTATCTACTTTTTATAATTGCTCCCTACAGCTATTTCCAAACAATTTCTATACAATTAAGTTTATTCGACAAGTAGTATTTATATCCTTTTAAAAAATAGTGCTCGACTTGTGACACAAGAAAGTCCTTGTTTATTGGTGAATCAATAAGGCATTGCTATAATTCCTATCGTTCGATAATAAACAGACCGGATTAAATTTACAGTATGGTTGTTCTTTATAAAATCTAGTAAAGTTCTTTATATAGTTTAAATATTTACATTTATGTAAAATTCCTTATGAATCGCCAAAAAAAGTATCTCCAAAAACTTATAAGATACGACAACATTAGACAGGATATTAAATCATTATAAAGAGGGATTTTGTCATAATAGTATTATGCGATAGTTCACTTATACTCATAGGCCCCCCTAAAATCGACAGTTTTCTCCTTGACCTAAAACTTTTTTAATGGATAAATTTTCCTAAATAATTAATCTACTAATATAACATTCAATTCTTCGAACAACGAAATTTTTGTAGGACGAATTTTGGATACGACTTAGGCATTTCGACAAGGTATTCTGAAAATTAACTTTAATATTGGCTTGTATCATCAAAATTTAGTTATGAATCAGGAGGCGTCGTAATTCCGTGAAAAAGAGACAAAAATGGAAAAAGAATTTAATGGTCATGACTGCCATGACCGGATTAGGCTTTTCGGTATTTTATCCAGACTTTAGTACACCGACCAGCGCAGTTGGTCAACCCGATCTACCGCTGCCAAAGGAGGAATCCTTTTCAATTGTTCAATTAGAGGTTCCTAATCAGAATGCAAAGGATAAACTATTGGAGCTTGGCATTGACCTCACTCACCGCGCCAGTGAAAACAACGGAATTTTTGAAGTGGATGCAGTAGTCACACCCACAGAGATTTCCATGTTAAAAACATTCGGAATAAAGGTGAAAGACACACTGGTCACAGAAAAACAGTGGAAGACCAGAGCTGCGGAGAGAGAAGCCGCTTTACAACAAGAGACAAACTTGACGGCTGCTGAAGATTCACTTAAAATCCTTCGCGCCAATCACTACACAAACCAATCTGAAACCTTCCTCTATATCGAGGCGAAATCAACTGCAGGTGCTTCAGCCAGCACCGCATTAACAGCCACTTGGACAGAGAACGGCGTTGAAAAGTCGGCCACACTTTCCAGAAAGGTAGATGCTGGTGAATACTTATATCACTATCTTGAAGTACCCGTGAGCACGATTCCAGCCTCTGTAAAGTTAGAAAGCAGCCTTGGCGGAGCAGCTTCAAGTGCAGTTACAGAATGGCTTGGTAAGGACAAGCCTGGGAATCCGCAAACACACTATGTTAAAGATTTTGTTGACCATTATATGGATCCAACTGAATTATATGAACGAGCTGAAAATCTAGCAAAAGAGTTCCCTGATTTAGTAGATATTATTGAAATGCCTAATAAAACAAATGGATACAGACGCCTTGCACAAGCCCAAATCGGCAGCACTCAGGAAAACTCTGTTGTCGTTACATCCAAAGCATGGGGCCATGAAGGCGGTAATGATATTTCAGTAGAATTCAAGAACCCCGGAAGTAATGATTCGTCCTTAAAAATTAATGTCGAAGGGAAGAAAGTTCTCGTCGATTTAGCAAATAACTCTTCTGGTCAGATCATTAGTACAGCAAAACAAGTGGTGGATGCGATAAATGCTGATTCTTCTGCAAGTGCACTCATCACCGCGAATACATATCGCGGCAACGCTGGGACAGGAACAGTTTCATCCGCTACTGTGAAATTAACGGACGGTTTAATAGCACCAGCAAATATTTCTCGTGATCCTTTTACAGTAAAAGCGATTCGTATCGGGAAACATCGTGACGGCTCCAAGCCAGGAGTATTGGGGTATGCTCAAGAACACGCTCGAGAATGGGTTACACCACTCGTTACAATCGAAACAGCCGAGCGGTTACTCCGTAACTACGCTCACGATGGCGAAACAAAAAAGCTTGTAGATAATTTGGATATTTTCCTAGTGCCGTCTACCAATCCCGACGGTGCACATTACACATTCTATGATTACAATATGCAGCGAAAAAATATGACCAATTATTGTGGGCCTGCACAATCGGACCCTAACAATCGTAACAATTGGGGAGTCGATATTAACCGAAACCATTCTGTCGGATCAGCATTTGACGGATTTGTAGGCGCATCCACAACAAATTGCACTAGCGGAACCTTTGCAGGCCCTGCTGAAACCTCCGAACCAGAAGCTAAAAACATAGTTTGGTTAGCCGATGAAAATCCTAACATTAAATTTGCCATGAATATTCATAGCTATGGGGGTTACTTTATGTGGTCACCTGGTGCCTACGATGCAAATCGTACCACGCTGCCACGTCCAACTGCCGGTGAGGAAGCCTTCTACTGGGCCGCTTCCGATACGATTCTAAACGATATTCAGGATTATCGAGGTACAGTTATTCTACCGAGCCGTACGGGCCCAGTTCCAGATGTTCTTTACTCTGCAGCAGGAAATTCCGCTGACTACCTATGGTATGAAAAAGGGATCTATGCTTGGGATTTCGAAGTAGGAGCAGATTTATGGGATAAGGAAACACAAAAGTGGAAACCAGTTGGCTTCCAGCCATCTTTTGAAGAAGGTCACGAAGAAGCCATGGAATTTGCCAACGGTTTAATAGGTATGTTTAAAGTAGCTTATAATCAGTCGAAAGATCATCAGCGTCCAACTTCCAAAGTTGTACCCGGCGGCGGGAAATTCACTGGACCAGTAGATGTTACCTTCGAGACTAGTGAGCCTGCAACTATTTATTACACCCTTGACGGCAGCCGCCCTACCTTTGAATCTGCTAAAATTAATTTAAGCGGAGTTCGTGAAGATGCCGAAGCTCTAAAAATTGCAAAAACGACAACCTTGAAATGGTTCTCTGTGGACGCAGCAGGAAACATTGAGAAGAATTATAACCCAATCAGTAAAGATAAGAGTAACTATAATTCTGCTACAATTACAATCAAGTAATTTAGGAATGGGCTGACCTTTTGGGGTCAGCTCTTTTTTATTTTTCTTAGGATCAAGTACAACAAAAAGGCCTGGTTCATCTCACTGAACCAGGCCTTCGCTTAGGTTATTTTTCAAAAATGGCATTTGATAATAGACGGAATAGGTAATCTGTATGATCACGGAAGCCTGCTTCTAATCCAATTAAAGTTACATCTTTATCCTTCTCTTTTACCATTACGGCTTGACCCTCGGCACTGCTATTATTCCTCCAGTGACCTGCCACAAAGAATTTATCAGAGTTTTCAAGAGTTGCTACAACTTCGTCATTATCGGTACCAGTATACCAAGCTGGACGGTAGACGAAACCAATGTCATCTTGACTATAACCTGCTGTTAAACCCGTTCCCGAGTAATCTACCATTACGATTCCGTTGCTATTAGACCCACCAGAATTAATAACATCATCTGTCAAACCAAGTGTTTTTGTTGCTCTAGATGAACCAGCCCCCACAGCAATATACTTGCCTCCCTTGCTGACAAAATCATTAACATTTGCCTTAAACAAATCAAACTGCCCAGCATTTTGGAGGCCGAATTCTTTGTTTGCTGCTGATAGATTAGTAGAAATTAGGCTTTCTGTACCGCTATAAACAAAGGTGTCGAATCCGCCCAGCCCTTTTTCTGCGACTTCCACTGGTGTCACTTCTGTCACATCAAAGCCAAGTCGTTTCAAGGCAAGCTTCGTTCCGCTGTGTGACTGGACTTTGCCCATTCCGCCATCCTTCAAAATGGCTACCTTCAATTTGGTTAACCCCACTGCATCAGCTGGCACCTTATCTGTAGATGCAACCTGTAATCCCGAAGCTTTTACTGCTGCTGAAATTTGATTTGCCGCTGCTTCTGTGTAGAAGTTCCCAGCTGCATCACGCTTTACACGAACACCTTGTTGTAACAATGTATTTGCTAGATTAACAGCTTTAACGGAGCTGTTTGGAATCAAGAATGGGCCTTTACCAGAAACAGATCCTTGGCCTGTGATTTGATTAACCTTAGTTGCTACTACATCAACCGTACTTTGTGTTGGCACTGCTTCAAAGCCCCAAAGTTCTGGTAAACTCCAAGCAGAAATATCATACATAGCTGTCGTATCGTTAGAGATATCTTCCCCATCCCACAGCATCGTATTGGCTAGACCAGCCTTTGCTTGGTCCATCTGAACAAGATAGGTACCTTTTGGATAAGTCTTCCCATCGGCGGTAAAAGCTTTCGTCGCTTGAACCACATCAATATCATTATTGATTAAGTGATTAACAGCCTTATTCGTTACAGTTGGGTCCTTCTCGTCAACTGGTAGGATATAGGCTTTCGGAAAGAAACCATCTTGATGGAATGGATGGTCAAAGTTAATCCCGCGTTTGAACATTTCGATTTGGTCTGTGATCATGCCTTGTTTATTTTCTGTTGCAAATTTTAACGCGCCTAATATGGCATTATATTGCCAGCGCACACCATCTAAGTCATTCGTCGGTGCCTCTAATGTATGTCCGTATGCCCCATGGTACATGGCATACATTGGTGTAAAGATTGGGGGATAATCATCCCATCCAGCAGCATCATCACGTTGCGGAACGTAAACACCTTCCATGGTTTTATACTTGTTTCCAGTGTAACTACCCTGATCAGCCATGATTGAGGCTTCCATCGCTTCCGCTTGTTTGTAAGCCCACTTATTATAAAGATCATACTCATAGTTAGGGTTATGCGGCGGTGTACAAGGTTCGATTAATCCTTGTAAGTTAGGACCATAACCACTTACGTATCCGTGAGTATCAAGGAATACCATCGGATTCCATTCTTTAATGAGTTCAACCGTTTCTTTCGTTTCAGGCTGTGACTGGGTAATAAAGTCACGATTTAAGTCAATACCCTCTCCATTAAAACGAGTAGCATTCACACGTCCATCAGGATTTTGTACAACATTGAAGATAAGAATATTACTTTCCAAAATACTCTTAGTCTCTTTGTCATTTTGTGTTGCAAAGCGTTCAATGAGCTGAAGAAGTGCGTCAGACCCTACAAATTCCGTTCCATGAATGGAGCCGTTTATCATAACCGGAACTTTAAAGTCCGGATTATTGGCAATCCAATCTTGCGCCTTACCGGGGTTTTTAAACATTTGTTTTCTTAGGGATTGGATTTTACCAAATTTCCCTTGCGTAGTTGGATCTGCAATCGTTACAACATATAGAGGATGGCCATCCGCTGATTTTCCACGTACCTCCACTTTAACTCTATTAGACTGCTTTTGGATGGCATTTAACTTTGCACCGATTTGTGAAAATTTAACAAAGTCGTAGTTCTCACTATTAAACAAGCTCCCATTTTGTTCTTCATATGCATTCACGTTTGTCCATTTTGGTCCCTCCGCAAATCCAACTGTCCGTGGACTCGACGTTAGCAAGCCTAACGCCAATAGGCCAGCAACTGTTTTCTTCTTCTTCATTTGTAAACCTCCGCTTATGTATTATTATTAGTTTTTGTGTATTTTTATTATGTAGCATTAATTTTATTACGAAAACTGAAATAATTCTATCCTACCAACCTACTAAACAGAAGGAACCATACATTACCAATTATGGGTAAAAAGCCCTGTTTTGGTGTCAGGCACCGCAAAAAGACACTCTCGATAATTTGTCCATTCCACGCGGACTCGGTTTGTCAGTTTAAGGAACAAAAGGCACCTCTATTTTATAAGGGTGCCTTTGTTTTCTCATTATAAATTTGTGTTTAACGCTCCACTTGAAAAAGACAAATGTCCACGAGTGGTGCCTGACACCATTAGTTTATTAATATTTTTTATCACGGCAAAATTTGCAAACTTTGATGGTTTGGTTTGTTTCTGTTTGATGTGGATATAGTAGTTTGATTCTAGTTCTTTCACATATCGGGCATGTTCCGCGCCCATTTGAAGGCAGGTAGCTTATTGTTTTTCCTCTGTTTCTCTTTGCCATCTCCATCCATCCCTATTCTTAATAGATTCTTTTCTTTATCTAATGATGGACTGGCATAAATATTGTTAGGCATATAATTGTTTTTAGAAAAAAGATTGTTCGAATATTCTTTTTGGTAAAAGTAAGGCTTTTGTCCACGAGCGATGCCTGACACCCTTACATGACACCCCTACATCACTAAAAGGAACCACCAAATTGAGTCATTCTATATCATTGCTCACTGACGCCTTAGACAACCATTAGGCATTTTTACTTGCCTTTCTACATACATTTCTAAGAAGATCATTTATTTCAATGGCTGCACGACTATGTAACACTTTCCATAAGATAGGAATAAGAGGCGGGACTAAACTTTTTCAAATGGAAAGGAAAGATGTGGTGCTTCAATATGAAAAAAAACGGAGCTTATCACGATTCGTTTCAAAATCTCCAAGAAAATGGGATGTCATTCGAGCAGGTTTTTGAACGAATTGTATCATTCATGAAGGTAGATCCTAATGGAAACTATAAACTAATGGTCGGCACAGATTCTCAAGTCCATAGATCTACGACTGTCTTTATTACCGGGATTGTCATTCAGAATAAGGGGAAAGGTGTTTGGGCGTGCATAAGGAAGGTAGTCATCCCAAGAAAAATGACACACTTGCATGAGCGAATATCTCTTGAACTATCGTTAACCGAGGAAATTGTTACAATGTTTACCGATGAAAGGAAAAATGAGTTAATCAATCTTGTCCTTCCCTATATATACCAAGGAGCAACCTTCACCATGGAGGGGCATATTGATATTGGTGAAGGAAAGCGGAACAAGACGAGTGAGTTTGTGAAAGAAATGGTCACCAGAATCGAATCGATGGGCGTTGAACCAAAAATCAAACCAAACGCCTTTGTTGCTTCCAGCTACGCAAATCGATACACAAAATAAGGGTATCAGACATCACAAAACAATGTGGTGCCTGACACCCTTTTTTATTTGTATTTTTAATAACACTCCAGTTCTACTTTCACTGTCGTGCCTTTGCCTATTTTACTTTCGATATTCATGGTACCATTATGTTCCTGGATGATTTTATTGCTAACGGTTAGGCCCAGTCCGATTCCCTTGTCCTTTGTGGTATAGAACGGTGTTCCCAAAAAGCGCATAAGTTCGTTATCAATTCCAATCCCTTCATCTGAAAAGCGTATCTGCACACGATTGTCTGCAACTCTTTGGACTTGGATATTAACATTGCCTCCAAATGGCATCGATTCAATCGCATTCTTTAAAAAATTAACAAAAACCTGTTTTAATTGATTGGGATTACAATTTAAAAAAATATCCTTTTTCAGGTAATGGTTTTTTATCTGAACATTATGCAACAATGCTTGTGGATGTAAAATATTTACGGTACTCTCTAAGATCGTATGTAGACATTCTTTTTCAAACTGAATCGCCTGTGGCTTCGCCAACGACATAAATTCATTAACGATGATATCAATACGATCTAGTTCGTTCATGATGATTGATAAATATTCATCTTGTTTAGTTTTTGTGATGGTCTCTTTCAACAGCTTTGAAAATCCCTTTAATGAAGTCAAAGGATTCCGGATCTCATGAGCAACTCCTGCAGCTAATTGGCCGATAATTGAAAGCCGATCTAAATTTCGAAGGGCATCATCATTTTTAACTCGGTCCGTAATATTTCTTCCAACCGTGACATACGAGTCAACTTCTCCTTCTTCATTAAAGATGGGAGAAATCATTGTCTCTGAATAGATCACGTCATTATCACCAGTTCGGACCTGCGTTTGGAGCAATTGAGGTTCCTTTGTTTCTATCAGGCGCTGACACACTTTTGCAAAATGGTCAATTTCCTCTGGTACGATAAGGTCATAGACGTTTTTACCTAATAATTGGTCAGGAGTGTACCCAATCCCTTTTTCATGGGATGGAGAGGCATATATGACCTTTCCTTCTATTGTATACACCTTTATCATATCCGTAGTATTTTCAGTAATTAACTTGTACAACTCACGTGTTCTTTTTAATTGTCTTTCAATATTAATATGCTCCGTAATATCCCGAAAGATTGCCAGGACGGCAATAATTTCCCCACAACGATTTCGAAAGGGAGAATACGAAACGGCGATATCAAGAATGGTTCCGTCTTTATGGTATTGTTGAGTAACCATATCGGAAAATGCTTCACCACGCTTAACTAGCTCTATCGTTTCATTCACTATGTCCGGATTAGGAAATTCATCAATTTTCCTACCTATTACGTCATCCTCTGTATAGCCAAATATTTTCGTATATACATGGTTCACACGAATAAACCGATTCTCCATATCAACCATACAAATCCCGTCTGCCGTACACTCTAAAAATAAGTCAATTAAATCATCCGGATTATACACCACAGAATCCTTCTCATTCCTAAAAATCGGGAAAAACTTTGACATAGAGATCTCTCCAAACACATCAATTATACTCTTAATCTCCATTTTACAGAGTTTTTCAATAAAGAAAAGAAGAATTTTTTGGTGTCATTTATGGTGTCAGGCACCATCAAAAGACACTTTGTTCATTTCGTCCTCCAGACATGGACAACTACAAGGAGGTGGTGATACACAAAAGAACGCTTGGCCCACTGGGGGGTGGTAGTGTCTTTTTCTTTTTATGAAAGACTGTTTTGAATTGGATTAATCGACTGGGCGGTCCCCAAATTCATAGTCAAATACTTAAACAACCTGGTCTTGCATGCCGACAATTCGCTTATTTCCGAGGAAACTATACATATTTCGCATTACTCTTTCCAAAGATCGGATAAATCCTCATTATTTTACGTAAAATGACAAAATCCTAACAAAGAATAAGCACACAGTTTAGACAGATTTTTCTATCTATCAAACTGCGTGCTTACATTCTATTAGCTTTCTTTCAAAACAATTATAAGGCACTCTCGATTTCTTTAGCCATAGATTTGATAGATTTTAAGCCTCCACCGCTTAGGTACCAGGTGTCTGCATCAAGATAGACAATCTTATCATTCTTAAAGGCCGTTGTTTTTTTAACTAATTCATTTTCAATAATTTGTTTTGCACCAATTTCACCGCCAACTGCTGTCGCACGGTCGATCACAAATAATACGTCAGGATTCTTCTCCATAATGTACTCAAATGTAATGCTCTGTCCATGTGTGGATACTTCGATATCTTTATCGGCTGCTCCAAACCCAAAGACGTCGTGGACTACGCCGAAACGGGAACTTGGTCCGTATGCACTGACTTTTCCTTCATTTGCTAGCAGAATAAGACCTTTCTTATTAGAAGCCGAAGCTTGTTGATTTAACTTCTCAATACTAGCATTAATATCTTTTAATTCGCTTGCTACCTTGTCTTCTTTCCCAAATAGCCCACCAATAAGATTCATGTTTTTCTCAAAGGATTCCATGTAATTTGCATAATCGATGCCAACATAGACTGTTGGTGCAATCTCAGCAAACTGATCGTATAATTCTGCTTGGCGTCCTGAAATAAAAATGACATCTGGCTGCGTCTCATGAATAGCTTCGAAGTCCGGCTCTTTTAAACTGCCGACATTCGTATATTTCTTATCCTCATATTTTTTCAAATACCCTGGAATCGCAGTTTGTGGTACTCCTGTGACATCGATACCTAACTCATCTAGAGTATCTAGGACACCAAAATCAAACACGACTACTTTTTCAGGGTTCTTCTTCACTTCTGCCTCTCCATATTGATGCTTAATCGTGATTTTCTCTGCTGGTCCCTTGCTGGCAGATGCCGTTTCAGTTTGCCCCTTTTCCTTTGAACCACCACATGCTGCTAACACAAGAATCATTGCAAACACTAGCGTAAATAAACTCCATTTGTTCATTTAAAACTCTCCTTTATTATGAATTAAAATAAACACAGATTCTGCAGTTATTCATTTCCTGGATTGGAATTTCCATATCGTAAATCTCACTTAATGCCTGTGATTGAATAATCTCCTCGGTTGGCCCATCCTTCACGACCATACCATCCTTCATGGCGACAATCCGGTCAGAATAGACCGATGCAAAGTTTATATCATGGAGAACAATAACGACGGTCTTGCCAAGTTCATCGACCAATCTCCGTAAGATTTTCATTATCTGAACAGAGTGCTTCATATCCAAATTATTTAACGGCTCATCGAGAAGAATATACTCTGTATCTTGGGCAATCACCATCGCAATAAAAGCACGCTGGCGCTGACCACCAGATAATTCATCTAAAAAGCTATCCTGCATTTCAGTTAAATGCATATACTCAAGCGATTGGTTGACAATTCGTTCATCGTCCTCCGTTAACCTCCCCTTTGAATAAGGGAACCTCCCAAAGGAAACAAGTTCTCGGATCGTGAGGCGGACGTTCATGTAATTCGACTGCTTTAAAATTGAGACCCGCTTGGCAAAATCACTCGATTTCATCCGGCGAACATCCGATTGATCAATCAGCACTTCACCCGTATCGGCATCGAGCAAACGGCTGACCATTGACAAGAGTGTGGATTTCCCCGCGCCATTAGGACCAATAAAGGATGTTATTTTTCCAGGTTGAATATGGATCGTGACATCTTTTACCACCGGTTTCTTGCCGTAAAACTTTGACAATGACCTCACTGTTATCATGCAGTTTTCCTCTCCTTTAGCAGTAAATAGATAAAATAGACACCACCGATAAAGTTGATAATGACACTTAACGTCGTCGAAAAAGTAAAGACCCGTTCAACAAACCACTGTCCCCCGACAAGTGCGATGATACTCATGAGAACCGCACCGCTTATCAAAGTTTTGTGCTTGTATGTATGAAAAAGTTGATAGGACAAGTTGGCAACAATTAATCCAAAAAATGTTATCGGTCCCACTAATGCGGTCGAGATTGAAATAAAGATGGCAACAATCACAAGCATTTGTTTCACAAGGGAATCATAGGGAACCCCTAGATTAATTGCCGTCTCCCGCCCCAGTGATAAAACATCGAGATACTTCATATACCGCCATGCATAAATCAGCACAAGTACTACGATAACAATCGCCAGCCACACTAAGTCTGAGTTGATATTATTGAAACTAGCAAACATCCGATCTTGGACAATCTGAAACTCATTCGGATCAATCAGCACTTGTAAAAATGTGGAGATACTCGAAAAGAATGTCCCAACAATAATTCCAATCAGCAATAAAAAGTAGATTGGCTGGCTGCCCTTTTTAAACAAGAAACGATATAAGAAAAGGGCAAACACAATCATCACGGCAACGGAAAGTAAAAAGTTTATTTGTTTATTGACGACAATCAGATGGGATGAACCAAGGAAGAAAATAATCACCGTTTGTAATAATAGGTACAAGGCATCTAGTCCCATGATGCTCGGTGTTAAAATTCGGTTATGTGTAATTGTTTGAAAAACCACGGTGGCATAGGCGATGGTAAAGCCCGTTAACAGCATTGCAAGAACTTTTGTTACCCTCCTTGGCAGCGCATAATCAAAACTTCCATTTAAATCATGAATTAGGTATATGGCACAGCATCCCGCAGCAATCAATACGAGACAGGCCATTCTCAACGGATTACGCATAGGCCTTCCTCCGAGATAGCAGATATAAGAATGTGCCGCTGCCGATCACACCAACCATGAGACTGATTGAAATCTCATATGGATAAATGAGCAACCGGCCTAAAATATCACAAACTAGAAGGAAAATCGCCCCTAGAATGGCTGTATGCGGCAGCGTTTTTTGTAAATGGTCTCCTTTAAAAATAGAGATGATATTAGGAATAATTAAGCCGAGAAATGGAATGATCCCAACGGTCAGGACAACGGAAGTTGTAATTAGAGCAACGAGTATCAGCCCGATATTTACTACACTTCGGTAGGCAAGGCCTAGATTTTTCGAAAAGTCTTCACCCATACCGGCCACGGTAAAGCGGTTGGCATAAAAATAGGCAATGACTAAAATTGGGATACTTATGTAGAGGAGCTCATATCGACCTTTCATAATCATTGAAAAATCCCCTTGGAGCCAGGCCGACATATTTTGAATAACGTCTGCTCGGTAAGCAAAAAATGTGGTAACCGAAGACAAAATATTACCGAACATTAAGCCAATCAGCGGAATATAAATCGCATCTTTAAACTTGATTCGGTCGAGAATCTGCATAAATAAAAAGGTTCCCCCAAGTGCAAAGACAAAGGCTACTGCCATTTTTTCCAGCATAGTAGCATTTGCAAATAACAACATAGAGACAAGAATTCCAAGTCGAGTTGCATCCAAGGTTCCAGCTGTGGTCGGTGAAACAAATTTGTTTCGACTCAACTGGTGCATAATTAATCCAGCTATACTCATTCCTGCCCCCGCGAGTAGGATTGCAGCGAGTCTCGGCACCCTGCTCACCAAGAAAATTTGCGTCTCCTCTGTTTGAAAGTCCAGCAGGTCTAATGGCGATAGACTGCTCACACCAACAAATAGCGAGATTGCGGATAAGATTATTAATGCTAATAATAAATATCGTTTCTTCATAACTATCCCCATCATTTCTATCATTCTAGCGATCTCTCGTTAACTACAATGATAATGAAAATCATTATCACCTATTTTTGAAGTTGATTATAACATTCAGAAATTTTAAGTCAATACTAATTGAGAACTTTTTTCAATTAAAATGCCAAAATCATACATTGTCCCAGATTTTAATTCCTAAACCTTCATACCTACCGAATAATAAAATTATCGGTTCCATACTCATATTGGACTTCCTGACCCTCATAAATTGGGCATTAGGAGGTGAGTGAAGTGAAAAAATGGCTGGTGGCAATATTTTTGCCCATTTTGATTCTTTTGTCTGGATGTTCCAGCGATCCTGTTCAGGATGATTTACTTAATTATGTAAATAAAGAAATGAAGGAAGCGGCGAAATTAGAAAAAACTGCCGTTTCGGCCTATGAAGGGGTTTCGGGTACAAACTATCAGGATGACCAGACCATGTACGATGTCTTAAATCGTGATGTCATTCCCAATTACAACGAATTTATTAAAGAATTAGAGTCTGTTAAGATTGAGACCGATGAGGTAAGAGAAATTCATGAAATATATATTGAAGGGGCAGATATACAATTTAATGCCTTTGCTATCATTAAACAGGCGATAGAAGAACAGGATGCTAACCTGATTCAAAAAGCTAATGACATGTTGGCGGATGCACGAAAACATCTTCGAGAATATCAAACTAAATTGAATAAATTAGCTAAGGAGCATGATGTAGAAATTGGAAAATAACCATCCTCTCCGATATATTCCATAAACAAAAATAAGGGCAGTCCTTTAGCTTTTATTCAACACTAGAGGACTGACCTATTCTGATGACGGAACTTTTCGCATGAGAGGTAATTCGAAATAAGTTAACAAGCGCCATACCCATTCCAATGGCCCGAATCTAAAGAACCGAAGCCACATTGTACTAAAAATAAGCTGGACGACATAAATCGCCACACATAGATAAAGAGATTGGATATACGTCAATTGATTGGATAACTCAAAAACTTCACCTGCGAGCAGGATTAATGCTGTTTGTGATACATAATTGGTCAGTGCCATCCGTCCGTAACTTTTTAAGGGTGAGAGAATCGACTGGATGACGGGAAAGTTCAGAAGAACAAGCAACAGTCCAACATAAAAGGCAGATACAATCGGACCGATCATGATTCCAATCCTTAAGAACTGCTGCGTTTCTTGTGACTCACCACCTGTTCCGACGGGATGCGGTGCAAGCTGATATTGATAAATAAGCACTGCCACACTTAAAACAAACATCACTCCTGTAAAAAAAGTGGTCGCTTTCCAGTGATTTGTCATCCGTTCAAATAAACGAAACTGCCCGGCAGCAATTCCCAACATCATCAACGGAACTACCATAAATATTTTTTCACCATACAAACTTATGACGAGCAACATAGCCAGTCCAAAAACAAGGTTCACAACCTTGTTCACTCTATAAAAAGGTAAAATAATCAGTCCGCACACAGCATAGATCGCTAATGCTTCCCCAGGCTGGAAATGCAAATGGACGGCACCTAGTAAAAATAACACGACCATTCTTCGCAAAAACAACACATACCCATTTTTCCCCTTCGCCATTGCTCTCGAGATAAAAATATAGAACCCCACACCAAACAAAAAAGTAAAAATCGTATAAAAGCGCCCCTCCACAAATAAGTATAAAAACCTCCAATACGTTGCATCGCTGGTACTGGAAAGGGGTAGTCTCACTGATAATAATGGAATAATATTAACCAACATAATTCCCATGAGGGCAAAGCCACGTAAATAATCAAGTACATCAATCCGCTGGTTGATTTCCTTCGAATTCATCTATATCAACTCCACCATCATTATAACTGTTTATCCTCCTTTCACCTATTGAAATTAGATAAAGGCTGACACAAAACAATGTGTCAGCCTTACTATTTTTCGCATGTTGACTTTATTTTATTTTACTCCCACCCAAATAACCTATACCAAACATATTCCTTTTTCATACCTTAATAAATAAGCAGAAAATGTTAGAAAGGAAACTGGAGGTATACAGAGTTATGTTGGAGCTAAGGCAATCTCAACATGGGCGAGGGATTTTTGCTACACGTGATATCAAGAAAGATGAGTTATTAGAGGTATCACCTGTTATCATTTTCCCGAAGGAAGAGTTTAAGTATTTGGAGAAAACAACTTTAATCGACTATGTCTTCTGGTGGGGGAAAGATTTTGATGAATGTGCATTAGCACTTGGAATTGGTTCGCTTTTTAACCATTCCAGCCAACCGAACGCGATCTTTAAAAGAAAGCTAAAAAAAAGCACCATTAACTTTTATGCCTACACCGACATAGCAGCTGGCGAGGAGATTCGCATTAATTACAATGGTGACCCTGAAGACAAAACGCGATTATGGTTTGAGGAAAAATAAAACACACTTTTCAGATATCGAGAGCGAGTCCAGTTCCTAATTAAAAAAGGGATTGGACTCATTTATTTAGGACATATTTCCCCCTTTTAAATTGACATTCATTTTGAATTATATTATTCTAGTAAAGCTATTTATATAAAACCTATAAAAATACTAGGAGATGTAAGAAACATGAAGAAATTCGCACTACTTTTTTTAGCCCTCCTTCTTACCGTTGCTTTAGGCGCTTGTAGCAGCAAAGAGGAAAAGGTAAGTTCTGCTAAGAGTAAAAACCTTTATGAGCAGATTAAAGCAAAAGGTGAAATTACGATTGGCACAGAAGGTACGTATGCTCCTTTTACTTATCATGATGACTCTCAAAAGCTAACAGGCTTTGATATAGAAATTGCTGAAGAAGTATTTAAAAGATTAGATATTAAACCCGTTTTCGTTGAGACAAAGTGGGATGGCATGATCGCTGGTCTTGATGCTAAGCGTTATGACATGGTTGCAAATGAAGTGGCTGTTCGTCCTGACCGTTTAGAGAAATACGATATGTCAGAACCGTATATTGTCTCAAAAGCTGTTCTTGTTGTTCATGAGAACAATAACGATATTAAGACACTTGATGACTTAAAGGGTAAAAAAGTTGGACAATCATTAGACAGTAACTACCGTAAAATTGCTGAAGCACATGGTGCAACCAATACAGTTGTTGAAGGATTTAATCAATCCATCGACCTAATCACTTCAAAACGTATTGATGCAACAATTAACGATAGCCTTTCATACCTAGACTTAAAGAAACAGCGTCCAGATCTTCCTATTAAAAAGGTTTATGAAGAAGCTGACGCAACAAGCAATGCCTTTCTTTTCCGTAAAGGAAATAAAGAACTAGTTGATGCGATAAATGGCGCTCTTGCAGATATGAAAAAAGATGGTACGTACCTAGCAATCTCTAAAAAATGGTTTAATGAGGACGTATCTAAGTAAAGGAATGGAACAATATGTTTGCAGACCAAGAACGAATAGATCGAATTATAGGAATCCTTAGTGATTCCTTTTTTCCTATTTTAAAAGCGGGAATTCAGTTTACGATACCATTAACAATTATCACCTTTATTCTAGGGCTGATTTTAGCCTTTTTTATTGCACTTGCACGGCTATCCAATCTAAAAGGCTTAAACGCTGTCGCCAAATTTTATGTTTGGATCTTTCGCGGTACTCCTTTACTCGTACAAATCTTTATTCTATTTTACGGATTACCTAGTATGGGAATAACACTTGATCCATTTCCGGCTGCAGTCATTGCTTTTACGTTAAATAAAGGTGCTTACAGTTCAGAAATTATCCGGGCAGCGATACTTTCCATTCCAAAGGGGCAATGGGAAGCCGCTTTTTCAATTGGAATGACCAAATCTCAGGCGATGAGACGAATTATTATTCCTCAGGCCATTCGTGTATCATTGCCGCCGCTCGGTAACTCTTTTATTAGTTTAGTAAAAGACACCTCCTTAGCAGCAACCATTACGGTTACTGAACTATTCCAAAAGGGTCAACAAATCGCGGCTGCTACCTATGAACCACTGTGGATTTACATTGAAGTTGCCTTTATCTATTTGATCTTCAGTACCGTTCTTTCTTATTTCCAGACTAAGATGGAGATTAGATTTGAGCGAAGTGTCGCTAAATAATGGAGGTGTTCCAATGATTCACATAGACAATTTGCATAAAAGTTTTGGTCTGCTTGAGGTATTAAAAGGGATTGATTTGACCATCCCAACAGGAAAAACAGCCGTGATTATTGGTCCTTCCGGTTCTGGAAAAACAACGTTACTGCGTTGCCTTAACCTGTTGGAAGTGCCTAATCAAGGTTCGATTAAACTTGGGGAACAATCGATAAATTTTGAGCAAAACCACAAAATGAAGGCAAAGGAACTTGTTTCTTTTCGTAAAAATACGGGTATGGTCTTTCAAAACTACAATCTTTTTCCACATTTGACCGCTCTTGAAAATGTAATGGAAGGTCAGACCACTGTTCTTAAAAGGTCAAAAGCAGAAGCAGAAACGAAAGCAAGAACCCTTCTAGATAAAGTTGGTCTGAAAGAACGTGCCGAGATGTATCCTCATCAATTATCTGGCGGACAGCAACAACGTGTGGGGATCGCCAGAGCTATGGCTATGGAACCTAAAGTTCTGCTTTTTGATGAACCTACTTCTGCATTAGATCCAGAGTTAGTTGGCGAAGTTTTAAAGGTTATGAAAGATTTATCCAAGGAAAATATGACAATGGTCATTGTAACCCATGAAATGAACTTTGCTAAAGATGTGGCCGACCAAGTCATTTTCATGGACCAGGGAGTTATCGTAGAAAAAGGAACTCCTGAAGAGGTATTTGAGAACACCCAAAATCAACGGACTTTACAGTTCTTGAATAAGGTCGCTTCACGATCATAGCAGAAATACGGTTGCTAATCCTTCACACAAGAGGCTCTCCCTAATGAAAATTAGGTAGAGCCTTTTTATTTACATGTCCTTATGATCCAAGCATAAAGGCTATTAATGATTTATCTTCTTTAAAATTCCAATCAATAAAGATGTCTCGTACTGATTTTTTAAAAATGTCCTCAAATCTGCCTTCACGGTGGAAATATACTTTTTCTAACTCATCTTTTGTGAATCTAAGTTCTTTTTCAAACCCTTTTTCAATTAATGCCTTTTCAATAGGGATAAGTATACCGTTTCTTTCAACTAAATAAACGGATGGTGAAATGGGATAGGTATGGATATGATCAGGTACTTTTTCAACTAAGTAACTGAGCCGCCCAACCTCCGATTCTAACCTTTGCATATCTATATCCGCTTGACTAACCTGACCTATCATTTCTTCTAATACAAAAATAAGAATGCCCGTATTATTTGGGAAGTTCCAATCATGATAGTACTCTTCTACCTCGACTCCCAGAGTCACTTTTACTACCCCTGTTAATTCATCCAAAACGTGGTTAATGATAACGGCTCTAATATCGTCAACATATCTATTCTGTCCTTGCTGTAACAAGATTTCTTCCATTGGGGTTAAAAACCCGCGAATATACGTGACGAGGTGATTTTTAGACAGGGTGGTCCGACACGTCTGCGGGCCTTTTCCAAAATTTTTTCTTAACAACTTACTAATATAACTACTAATAAATTCTTCCTTGTTTTGATTAATCATCCATTTCTACTCCTTAAGCAGATACAAATCAATTCATCATTTATTATGTACCAAGTCTCAACTTGTTAAAAAAAAACATGCGGCAAGCAGGAAAATCCTTTTGCCACATGTTTTCGATTCATTGGTATTCTTTGTAAAAAACAAAAATGAGATAGTTTCGGTTCTTTTCATAATCCCAAACAATGAATATATCTTCAATGATGCGATTAAATAGATCCTCAAATATACTCTTATTTTTCAAATAACCGCTTTTGATTTCCCTTGCTTGATGAAGCAGCAGGTCGAGATTTCCTTGTTCATATGCTAAACTCTCTAGTTGCAAGAGGACATCTCTCGCTTCAATCGCACAAATATTTTGTGTAAACTTTACTACCTTTAAACCAACCGGTCGTTTATGATAACGGGTCCCTACAAAATCAATCAAGTTAAACAGAGTCTTCTCAAAGTCTTCTTCCATTTTAACTTCATCACTAGATGGAACATTTTCTAACAGAATAATTCCTGTATTCGAATCATAATTCCAATCATGGAAAAAATGATCAATTCCCCCTCCAAATACTTTCGAAACTTCATGTTTAAACTCATTGATGACCGCATTGATTACGGCTGAACGAAAATTATGGACCAACATCAACTGATCATTTTCCAACAAGACTTCCTCTGCCGGCGTAATAAAGTTTCGCATGTATATATATAATCTGTTTCCTTTTGACATCATCGTACAAGTTTCTGGACCCTTACCAAATCTGCGCTTGAGGAGCTTACTAAATGTACTGCTAAGATATAGCAAATTCTCTTGTGTAGATTTACTCATTAACTTCTCCTTTCAGGAAAATAAAAAGACCTAACTTCTAGGAAAAGAAGTTAGGTCACGGCTAAGACGACTATTTTTATAGTTTCTTCCATTTACCATACAAGTGATTAGGATATATTTGTGCTGGTTATATATAACTGCCATAACTAATGACTGCAAGACATTAGACCCTAACATTTTAACACGATATTTCCCCAACTAGCAATCATTTAATTTAAGACAACATTGGTAAACTTACTTCGATACAGGTTCCCTTATTGCTGCTGGTAATATGAATTTTCCCCTTATGCTCCTCAATAATTTGAAAACTTACCGGCATTCCGAGCCCCGTCCCATGTTCCTTCGTTGTATAAAATGGTTCATTTATTCGGTTAATCATTTCGGGAGGGATGCCGCATCCTTGGTCGATGATTCGAATCTGAACACGCTTCCCCTTGGTAATGGACCCTTCTATTAAAATCCTGCCGCCATCTGGCATAGCCTCAATTGCATTCTTAATATAATTGATAAATACTTGTTTTAATTGATTTCCATCCCCTAAAATGGATTCTTCGAGGAAGCAGAACTTTTTTTCAACTTGAATATTATTTAATAACATTTGTGATTCCATTAATGATAGGACTTGATCCAATAAGGACTTAATCGGCAATTTTTCATACTTTTTTTTAATCGGTGTTGCCAGTACCATTAGTTCCTTGAGAATTACTTCAATACGCGTAACCTCTGACTCTACAATATCAAAATACATAGACTCCCCATGATAATCCCTAGCCATTAAATGTAAAAATCCTTTTATCGCTGTGATCGGATTTCGTATCTCGTGGGCAATTCCTGCCGCTAATTGGCCTGCAACCGCTTGCTTTTCCGATAGTAATTGTCTTTCTTTTTTAATTAGAGTGATATCTTTTAAAACCACATAAGACCCCACCACTTCCTTATTAAAGAGGATTGGAAATGTAGTAACATTTACATCCATTAATAATTCGGGTCTCATATTAATCTTTGCATCAAAATTTGTTAGTTTTTCCCGGCTCTTTTCGAAGAAGAACGTTTGTGATTCATTCAAACATTTGGAGAGGAATATATGACTCAACCTCATCTGTAATAATTCAGGTATGGAGCAACCTAAGAGAGTTTCGCAAACATCATTCACATACACCAATCGCCCATCCATATTTAGTATAAAGAATGGGTCTGCATTTTTTGATAAAACAGAGAAATCCTTATCCACATTGACATCGATATATATTTGAAGCAGAAAGTTTAGACGTTTTATCTCATCCCTCTCCATTTTCCCCCACCTCTCTTTAATTCTCATATAAAAAATCAAAAAGCCAAAATAAGCGTATAGTTTCTACGGCTTATTTTGGCTTAAATTCTAGCATCAATAGGTCTAGAGATTCATTGCCTATAAAAAGAGTTCACTGACCTTTTTCTAACACTCACAAGTAGACTAGAGCATATATCCCTATATCCACCTTTAATACTATACCCATTTGTAAAAATATTCAATTAATTTTTTCTGTTTAGTCTATTTGCTTTTTTATTAACCCAAATATTTATGGTATAGAGCCTTTGCTTTGGAAATATCCTTCGTTCCGTGCACTAAAACCCTTCCGTCTCTAAAAACTACTAATCGGTGAGGATTCACAGTATACGATAAAAGGTAGGGATTTCGCTCCACGGCTCCCCCTCGAATCGCAAATAATTTTTCTAAAGCTTCCAAATCACGAACCATTGGAATCGCAGGACGTATCTGAACTGAATCTCTTCCACATAGGACGGCTGTCTTGGTTTGATTTTCGAATGATAAATAAGGGTAAGTACGTTCTTCCCCGCATGAAGGACAATCCCTCTTTTTCAACTTATCTACTTGTATGGAACTATATTGGTTTTTCCATAAATCAAAAGAAACAAGTTTATTTCGCAATGAATCCAAGTCACCCACCAAGATTTTCAATGCTTCACTTATTTGAAAAGAAACGACCATGTTCACAGCTGGACTAATAATTCCAGCTGTATCACAGGTTAATCCTCCTAGAGGAACGGTTTCTACTAAACAAGAAAGGCAAGGTGTTTTCTCAGGAATGATCGTGTAGGAGATTCCATAACTTCCAACGCAAGCACCGTAAATCCAGGGGACACCATACATTTGGGATACATCGTTAATGATCATTCTTGTTTCGAAATTATCCGTTGCATCCATAATAAGATCAACGTTTTTGGCCCAGTCTTCCAGCTCTGACACAGAGGCATCCGCAATGATTACCTCTATTTTCACAGAAGAGTTTATCGCTGTTAAGCGGTTTTTGGCCGCTATTACTTTAGGAACTCGATTTTTGGCATCTTCCTCTGTATATAACTGCTGCCGCTGTAAATTGGACCATTCTACATAATCACGATCAACAATGGTTAGTTTACCAATCCCAGCGCGGGCAAGTGCTTCGGCACATGCTGATCCGAGTGCTCCCATTCCAATTATGAGTACATGTTTATCGGAAATTCGCTGCTGCCCGTCTTTTCCAATGGGTGAAAAAAGTTCTTGTCGTGAGTACCGATTAATCACCCGATACTCATTCCTTCCTTTGGACTGCTTGCTGAAGCATATCTCTTTTTCTCGATTCGGCCAGCCTCATAGCCTAAACGTCCAGCTTCAATCGCTAGTCTCATTGCTTTTGCCATTTTTACCGGATCCTTAGCCGCTGACACAGCCGTATTTAATAAGACGCCGTCGGCTCCTAATTCCATCGCTAAAGCCGCATCGGCTGGTGAGCCAATCCCAGCATCCACAATAACAGGAACGACAGCCTGTTCGATAATAAAGCTAAGGTTTACGGGATTGATGATACCTTGACCAGATCCAATTGGCGAGGCCCCTGGCATGACAGCATGACAGCCTGCTTCTTGAAGTTTCCTAGCTAAAACAACATCATCTGAGGTATAAGGGAGGACAATAAATCCTTCCTTTACTAATTCTTCTGTCGCCTTTAGGGTTTCAATCGGGTCAGGAAGTAATGTTTGATTACAGCCAATCACTTCCACCTTAATCATATCGCAGAGGCCAGATGCTTTTGCTAATTTTGCGATACGGACGGCCTCTGCCGCTGTTTTCGCACCTGCTGTATTTGGCAGCAGCGTATATTTATTGGTGTCTAGCTGTTCTAAAAAATTGGGCTGACTTGATTCAAAAATATTCATTCGTCTTACCGCGAACGTGAGGATTTCTGCTTTGGAAACTTCCACTGCTTCCTTTTGGATGTCGTAGCTTGGATACTTTCCTGTTCCTAGAAACAAACGAGATTGAAAGGATAATGAACCTATTTTTAACATGTCAACCGCCTCCTACAAAATGGACTATTTCAATTCGATCTTTATCTGCTAATCTAGTACTTTGGTGATCTATTTTGGTTAAGATTTCACCATTTACTTCCACAACAATGACCTTATCCTGGATTTCATAATGCCTGAGAACATCTGAAACAAATACAACATGCTCTGGTAATTGGATATACTCGCCATTTAATATTACTTCCATTTTTAATCTCCTAACCAACTGTCTCTTTGTGTCTTTCAAGGTGAAAAGCTGCGAGAAGTGCCTCATCTTGCTGTCTACCTGCTAATAGGTCAGCTACTATTTTCCCTGTAATAGGGCTTAATAAAATCCCATTTCGAAAATGCCCTGCTGCAACGAACAATCCCTTACAGCTTGGATGCTCGCCAATATAAGGGATTCCATCGCCTGTCTGCGGTCTGAATCCTGACCACACTCGCTCCCATGCTGCTTCCTTAATCTGAGGGACTAGTTGAGTCGCTCTTTCTATTAATGAAGCAATCCCTTCGGGGGTAACCTTGTTATCAAAGGTATTTTCAATCATGGTAGCACCAATATAAATTTCCCCATTGCGTTTTGGTACCAGATAACAGCGTTTGTCGGAAAAAATAGTCGTGTTAATAATCGGCTCCTCCGTTCGAACGGAAAAGCATTCTCCTTTAACAGGATACACGCTAATGTCCAGCCCCGATTCACGCATTAATTTCGCTGCCCAAGCTCCGGTGGCCACGACAACTTGTTCACTATGTATGACACCATTGGTCGTTTTAACCCCTTTAACCTGACCGTTTTCAAAAATAAATGAAAGAACCTCCGTATTTTGACGAATTTCCGCTCCGAAATAAACAGCCGCATTTGCAAACGCTTTTGTTAACTTTGCTGGCTGCACATGTCCATCGTTAGGGAGATACATACCTCCAACAACACTTGGTGCCAAAGACGGTTCCATTTCTAGTAATTCCGTTGAATCCAGCCATTTTATCATTGGATCCCAATTCCTTTGATAGTTGACCTGTTTTTTTACTTCTATTGCTATTTCTTCCGTTTCTGCAATCTTCAGCATTCCTTTATTCACAAACTCGATATCAATTCCTGTATATTCATATAACTCACTTGATAGTGTAGAAAACATTGCTTGACTCTTTAATGCCAATTGGAATAAAGGACCATCTTGTTCAATCTCCGCTTGTGCTGCCAGCATACCAGCCGCCGCACTGGAAGCTTGGCAAGCCAATCTATCCTTCTCAATTATGATTACTTTTTTGCCCATTTTTGATAGTTGATAGGCAATAGAGGATCCGTTAATCCCCCCTCCGATAATGGCAACATCAAATGAATTTCCCACTTGTTCCATCTCCATCTCTTAATACATTTAAATAAGCCTTTACTGCTACTAATGGATCGCGAGCTTCTAATACTCCTGACATGACAGCGATTCCTTTTGCCCCAGCATCTAGTACCCGCCCTGTATTCTCGGGAGTTATGCCTCCAATGGCAATAACCGGAACCTCTAATTGTGTAATCCTTGATAATTCATCAAGACCTCTAGGGGGCATTCCTGGTTTTGATTGCGAAGGGAAGACATGACCGAAAAGGACGTAATCAGCACCCTTTTCTTTTGCTTTTTGTCCCTCCACGTAGGAATGGATGGAACTTCCTACCCTAAGCTGAGGAAAATTCCCTTTGACAATGGCTGCATCTAAACTATGAAAAGCTAATTGAACCCCGCCAGCCTTTGTAACTAAGGCAACATCCACACGATCATTGATGATAATCTTTAATAACGGCAGGTTTGTCATTGTTAGAAGTTCCACTGCTTGAAAAAGTTCCCTCGCTGTTTTTTGTTTTTCGCGTAAGTGAATCGCGGTTACATACGGATGAATATCCATGACAATTTCACATAGCTGCTCGATCGGCATTTGACCATTGGATATAATATGTAACTCTTTAACACTAGTTAAAATACAAGTCACCCCCTATAATCCAGAATCTGAAGCTCAATGAAATAAAGTGAAAAACAAAAAACCACTTCCTTTTGATAAGAAAGTGGTTGATAATTTGAAATATAAACATGATCCTTCAAATATCCATGTTTCCACTTCCCTACGCTGGTATAACCCAGATCAGGTTCATAGAGTCCCGAAGTATCACTTCAATCTCAGCCCTTTAAAAAGGCACCTCTAGCGGATTGTTATCTATTCATTTTTAAAAATTCCCTTGCATGGATAATGTTAACACGTCGATTAGAAATGTCAAATAAATTCTTTTTATACCTTTCATATATTCTGATCTCTCACCTATGCATGGAAAAGGATTATTTTACTATGGTTAGTTTTTGGCCAATGTAGATTGGTTGATTAGGATCGAGGTTATTGGCTTTAACGATGGAGTCAATCGTAACCCCATTCTTCTGGGCAATTTTCCAGAGAGAATCGCCCGCAACAACGGTGTAAACAACAGTTGATACCGTTGGGAGGGTTACAGTAAATTTTGCTACATACCCAGAATCCAAAGTACTGCTGTCTTTCTTGTATTCGATTGAATACCAGTCTCCGATTGCGGAATAAATTTTTATATCTGTATTCATCGGAAGCACAATCTTTGTATCATACTGAGTTCCAGGATTGGTTCTAACATTGACGTTTGTCCTTGTCCTCGCCTTTTCGATTGCTTGAATCTCCTGATTGGATGGAACTTTAATTAATGGTTTGGAGACATATCCTTTCAGAACCGCACTGATAATCCTGTACTCAATTTGATACCAATCACCCGTTTCTCCAGTTATCACCACTTCTGAACCAGCAGGGATTGTTGTTAGGATGGTGCTTTGAGTGGTGGCTGCCGAGCGTAAGTTGGAATTTTTCAAGGTTAAACCGAAACCTTCTGTAATCAGAATGGATTTGTCACGTGCTGTATATTCATTCTTATTCCCAGCAAGATCGGTGAGTTTTACAATTGGATAGTAATTTCCACGGATTACATTAAAGCCACGGCTGTTTTTTCCATCCCAATAAAAATTCGCTGTCCCCTTCAAGTAGCGTCCTAACCAAGTCTGAACTACCCAGCCGCTTTCATCAACAATGGTTACCTCCATATCTGCCGTTTCACTTATGGTGATGGGAATTTTAATTTGGTTCTTTCCATCCTGCATAGAAAGCTGACTGACTGCTGGCAAATCGATCGTTGCCGTTGGCTTTTCTGTATCTAACTGGGATGTTTTTGGCACAGCGTACGTATATAGAAATTGATTCGTCTCTGTTACAAAAATGGTGTCCTTGATGACGCCGATTGGGCGCAAGCCAGACGCGCCTGTAGTAGGTGTTAGTTGAAGAGTGGAATAAATAAGCTGACCATTTGCGCTATTAAAGAATTTAATTTTGTTGTAATTTCCCAAAATAATTCTATCGGAGGCTACGACCATTCCACTTGCCCCTTTAATGGTCTGAAGTCCACCAGCAACAAATTGTTCTGCATACAAGGTCTTCCATTTCTGTACTCCGGTATTTTTGTCTACCGCGATAATATTGGCCTCATCAAGAACAATTAAGGAATCACTCACTACAGAAAGAGGCTGTGTAAACATACCCGTAGGGCTAAACTTCCATAATGTTCTTCCACTTGCAGCATCTAATGCCCAAATATTTCTTGTTGCCGCCGGTTTCGTTTCGAAGTAAAGCTTTCCATCTTTATAGACTGGTGCCCCATAAATAGGGAGGCTTGAATCCAGATCAAATGTCCAAAGCACCGTGCCCGTCGATGCATCGAATGCATACATTTTGGATGTCATTTGAACTGGATTCCGTATATTTGCAAACAGTCGATTATCACCAGCAGCGAAAACCCCTTCCAACCGCTCTTGGAATTTAAGGGGATAACTCCATCTCTTTTTACCCGTAGTTACATCTACCGTACCAATTGCATCGAAACCTTCGGTAGTTCTCGTTAAATAATATAAGGTATTCTGGTCAATTAAGAGACGATTCGCAAAGCTATCAACGGTCCAAAGTGTCTGTGGAGAGGTACCGTTATCCTGTATCGCATAAATTTTAGTCATCGTTGAAGTGTAAATCACTCCGTCTCTTGCTATCAAGTCAAGAAACCCATTCTGCTCTTCTATTGAAAAATTCCATCTCTCTTTATAGGTATCTAAGTCAGTGGCAGAGAGTACTTTTTTTGAAATCCGTTCCGCCGAATACAGCTGATTGCGATTTACACTAAACAACGCAGAAGCGTTATTAAAGGGATCTTTCTTTAACGTCAATAACGTCAATAACGTCAAATCAGCAGGCAAGGCGGCACTAGAATAATTGGTATTTCCTTGGTCAGCTAAATGCATTTCCCAGTTTTGGTCATCTGCCCTTAGGTTCTGATTCCTTAGAAGTCCCTTTAATTCTTTTATTCTTTTTCTTAATTGTTCATTTTGAGCCTGTAATTGCTTGTATTGTCTATAAATATCTGAAGAATTATTTCTATAATCATGATGGAACATCATTTGGGAACATCACACCTCCATTATTGTGCTTGCATCATTTTATGCACATTTGCCTAGGTGGTGATGTTTAATTAAACAACCCAAAGAGCCTTTCCCAAAAATGGAAAAGGCTCTTACAGTTTAAATCGTTTGATGCTGCTGTTGGCGGAGTTTCCGGGCTGCTGTCACCAAATTTTTAAGCGATGCAATGGTTTCTTCTTCATGACGTGTTTTTAAACCACAATCAGGATTCACCCAGAACTGTTCTTTCGGAATAACCTCGACACTATCTTTTAATATCGCACTAATCTCTTCTACACTGGGCACTCGTGGACTATGAATATCGTACACTCCTAAACCAATCCCAAGTTCGTATGGATTATGCTTAAGAGATTGAATCAACTCTCCATGACTTCTAGACGTTTCGATGGAAATAACATCTGCATCAAGGGCACGAATAGGCTCAATAAAGTCATTAAACTCGCAATAACACATATGGGTATGAATTTGCGTTTCATTTTTCACACTGGAGGTGGCTAACTTAAAGGCATTAACCGCCCACGCCAAATATTCCGACCATTTTTCTTTACGTAATGGCAATCCTTCACGCAATGCAGGTTCATCTACTTGAATTATCGCAATGCCTGCATCTTCTAACGCTTGAATCTCTTCTCTCAGCGCTAAGGCGAGTTGGCTGGCTACTTGTTCACGTGAAATATCATCACGGACAAAAGACCAATTTAAGATGGTGACAGGACCTGTTAACATCCCTTTCACATACTTAGACGTTAATTGCTGGGCCGCTTCTACCTCCTTCACGGTCATTGGAGCGACCCACTCGACATCACCAAAAATAATTGGTGGTTTTACGCAGCGTGAACCATAGGATACCACCCATGCCTTTTCTGTAAAAGCAAACCCTTCTAGTTTTTCTCCAAAATATTCAACCATATCCGTTCGCTCAAATTCACCATGGACGAAAACATCCAGTCCAATCTCTTCTTGAATTTGAATCCAACGAGCTGTTTCACCCTTCAAGAACGCTGCGTATTCAGCGTCGGTGAGTTCCTTTTTCCGCCAGGTTGTGCGTGTACGTTTTACTTGATCCGACTGAGGGAAACTGCCAATCGTTGTGGTTGGAAAATCTGGTAAATTTAATGCCACCTTCTGTAGAGGCTGGCGTTCATTAAATGTCAATGGACGGGCAAAATGTTCGGGTTTTACTTGTAATTCAAGCCCCTTCACCCGTGCATTTTTCCTCGCCTCATGCTGCGCTAATGCTTGGGTTGCTTTCATACTTTGTGACACACTCTTATTTCCTGCCCACGCCTCGTCACACACATAGGCTGTTAACTGTGTCAGCTCTACAATTTTCTCATCAGCAAATGATAGAGCATTTTTTAAAGTGGCATCTAAGCGAGTTTCTGCCTTCGTTGTCACAGGTACATGCTGTAAACTACATGAAGACTGAATCCAAGCTTCTTTTACACCGCTTAATAATAAAATAGCTTTTATA
This sequence comes from Neobacillus sp. MER 74, assembly GCF_023714155.1. Taxonomy (NCBI): domain Bacteria; kingdom Bacillati; phylum Bacillota; class Bacilli; order Caryophanales; family Bacillaceae; genus Neobacillus; species Neobacillus sp. MER 74. The sequence continues at coordinate 34,805 of NZ_JAMAUV010000012.1, read as the reverse complement.
TTAAATGCTTTTTCAGCCAAATTCGCCCGCCAAATATCCCGTCCATTTACGATGCCAATTCCTAATACTTTGTCTTGTGGGAAGCCGTGTTTTCGAAGTGAAGCCATATTCTCTTCAGAACCATGGATGAAATCAAGTCCAATCCCCGCAACCGGTAAATGAGATAGCTCTTCATACACTGATAGTCCTTCAAAATAGGTTTGTAACATGATTCGGGCAGCTGGTACTTGTTCTGCTAATTGTTTGTAAATCTCCTGGACTAGTTTTACATCATCTGCTGTAAGTGAAAGGACCAAAGCGGGTTCTTCCACTTGAATCCACTGAGCACCTGCATTTACAAGTTGCTGCAATACTTGTGCATAGAGCGGTAGAAGTTTTAAAATAAACAATGCTTTCGATTTGGCATCGTATCCTTTCGCTAATTTCACAAAAGTAAAAGGACCGATTAAAGTAGGCTTTGTCATTAGACCTAATTCCTGTTTGGCTTCTAAGAAATAATCTAAGATGTAATTCTTCGTTAATCTTAATGACTGGCCTTCATACTCAGGAACGATGTAGTGATAGTTGGTGTTAAACCACTTTGTCATTTCACATGCTACTACATTCTTTCCCCCGCGTGCCATTGCGTAATAGGTTGATAGATTTACTTCATTGCCTGTCCACTGATAACGATTTGGAACCATTCCGAACATTGCCGCATGGTCTAGCATCCGGTCATAAAAGGTAAAATCACCAACTGTTAGTAAATCCAAGCCTAATGATTGTTGGCGTTTCAAATTATTTAATCGAATCGTTTTCATCTCTAAACTAAATTGCTCCTCTGATATCGCGGACTTCCAATAAGATTCTACACACCGTTTCCACTCCCGGTTATCACCAATGTACGGGTAACCAATCGCTGTACTTACTAAATTCATTCTTCATTCCTCCTTATTATTTTTACAAAATTCCCAAATACAAAAAAGCCATCTCCGCAAAATGGAAATGGCTCTACAATCAAGTTAAAGTTATGTTTAAATGACATGCAAAAACATTGATACTCATAACTCGTTTGTCGTACAAATGAATGTCACCACCTATTTCCACGTAGGTATTTGGTGTGTACTGGAATTTGGCAGGTCTCCTGGCTCATCATCATAGTTCCTCACACCTTCCCGTCGAATAGACAGTGGTATTTGTGATTCACTCCGATTTACAGTTGCGGGACAGCGACGGAATTACACCGTTCTTCCCTTTTAAGCCAAGCCTTAGCTTGGCACCAATTCTTACACGATATGGAATTTTCACTAACTATAACATATTATAAATTTGGTGTACATAATTTTCTGAAAAAGGGTCAGATTAACATGCTTAGAATTTAATTATTTTGCTCTAGACATTGATAAACCGCCATCATTTCTCGCTTATTCAACTCACGAATACGATTAAAAATAGGAATATCTGCAACTGCCTCCGTACATAAACTTTCAGCAACAACATCACTTACGTTACCAGTTAGCCATGTTTGTACTTGTATGCCCTCGACTATTTCCTTTCGGCCCTCTTCATTGATGCCGCTCGCATGACAACTCACACATGGGATCGTTAATTTAAACACGCCATCATGGAGATTATCTTCAGAAATTACTTTCTTTCCTTTACAGAATGGACACGGATGACCTGCTTTAATCTTATTAATCTGGGTGACAATTTTTTTGTAACCAAACGCTTCATAGACATATGTTAGTTTTTTGTATTTTCCATTGGCAAAATACTTATCAATAATGGTTTCTCTAGTTTCGTCAATATTGGCAAAATCACAGATTGTGATCAGATTTTTGCTGCTTATTGCCTCGATATTGCCTTTAATTCTATCCCAGAATGGTAAAACATTTTGTAATACCATTTCATAACCGGCGAAGCTTGCTAGTTCTAATTCAAGCATTTTCAGCGATACTTGTGTTTCCCTAGGAAGTAAGGAGACATCTTCCGTAAGTGCCATATCGCCGCCAACAATTGCTTTTAGTTTTTCAAACTCTGGTAACTTCCCTACTGTTTTAATGACCTGATCAATAGGTTGATGAATAATCTCGCGAATATCCGTGTCACCAAACTTTAGTTTTTTATGGTGGTTTAGCACGGTTCCTTGACAGATTGGACAGGCAATCATCTCTTTTGATGCTTTCATATGCTCTTTAATAATGGATTTCGAAATGAACATATACCGCCCAATGATGATATTGAAGCCTTCCCATTTTCTCTGCGTCTTGCCTGCTTTATCATAAAATGACTTTTCCCAATAGCCGTATAAAAAAGTATGTCTTTCAGCTTCTGTCATCTCATTGTAGCTTTTACTAATATCATGACCAAGTTCATTCTTGATCTCATCAAAAAGGAATTGCAATTTCGGATATTGATAATATTTTAAAACTTCCATTACATCTGGATGTAATAAGCCTTCCCAAAATGGCACTGTTTTGTCTTGAATGACCACATCAAAATCAAACCTTTCGATTTCTAGGCGACCCGAACAGCTTGGACAGTGATTTTCTTGACTAAAGAAATCGAAGCTCCTTGTATCTTTAATGGTTGGATGTGCAGCCACAATATGGTTGATCAATCCACCGATTTCATAGAGAAAACTATATTGACTATACAAATGTCTTTCAAGGTCAATCGCGATAACGGGTGCGATTTTATCAGATTCATATTCACCATAAATCAAACGGGCCATTGATGATAAGCTTTTCAAGATACCGCCTTTATAGACGTTTTCTGCGTTTTTAAAATAGCTAATATGATTTTCTTTTAAGTAGTTAATGCCCTTCTTTGAATCTAGTGTTGAAGAAATATGCAAGGAAGAAACACTATTTGTCCAATTATGTTGACGAAAATAATCATCATGACTGATGACATCTAGATACCTGACAGGTTCCAGCTGTCTTTTCCCAAAATCAACGATAAAATCAGAGCTTTCTAGCATATAGGCATTATGTTCAATCATCATGATGGAGATAGATTCATCTTTTAGTATTCCCCTGATACTATCAATGAATTGGTTTAAAATATTTTGTGATAACCCCTTTGAAGGCTCGTCAAAAATAAACAGGGTATGTGGGTTTCTTGCGTTTGAAAACAGCTCAGAAACTAAATGAACACATTGAAATTCACCGGTCGATAAGGACTGTGTTTTCCTTTCTAGTGTCAAATACCCAAGTCCAAGTTTGATTAATAAGCTCAAGCGTTTATGAGCGATGTCTTCATTTGGAAGGTCCTCAATAATGTCTTCAATGGAGCGCTGAAAAATATCATCAATTTCGTCGCTGTATTTCGTGAGTTTCCTTTTAATATCAAGAAACGTCGCAACGGTTGACCGGCTGGTAATCGATTGATTTCGATCCTGCCCTACCATGACCAGTTTATCTTTTGGATATCGCTTTAGAAAATCCTTAGAGATACACTCATTGACAAGGGTCGATTTACCACATCCAGACTCACCCGTAAAGGTTACAAGTCTATTTTTCGGAATCTGAATTTCAGCCATTTGAATATTACGACAGTAAAGGTTTTGAAATTGATAGTAATCTATTGGCATTGCCTGATTTCGTTCCCAAAAAACAGGTTTGGGACGAGGTGATTCTTCGACTATTTTCCCGCCGTATTTACCACTGCCAGGTCCAAAGAACAATTGCTCATCAGCCGTATCTAGCACCGTATCAGAATGATCAATGAGCCAAATCTGATTCTTATAGCCCAATTGTTTAATCTGTTTTAAAATTTTCAAAAGGGTTTGATGATCAAGACCAACAGAAATTTCATCAATAATAATCACAGTATTTTCACTAGCTGCCATGAATTCAGCCAAGTAGAGCCGTGTTATTTCCCCACCTGACAAGGTACCCATGATCCGATTTAATGTTAAATATCCAATATTCATATTGATAATATTTTTAAGAATATGTTGTTTCGCTTCGCTAATATGTAATTCCTCTGAAAGGGAAAAAATCGATTCAATGCTTAAGTTGTTGATATCGGAAATACTATGTGGTTTATTCCATAATTCTATTCTTTTTTGCTCAACTTCCGGATTATAACGCCTGCCCTCACACTTTTTACATTCAACATTTTTCGTGGTACCGCGTCCTTTACACTCAGGACACCAGCCTAGTGCATTATTAAAGGAAAAAACTTCTGGCGAAAGATGAAATTTTTCAGCAAGCCTAACGCGAATATCTTTAAAAACGCCCGTATGTGTGCCAATCGTTGAACGCGGATTAGAAGAAATCGATGATTTCCCTAAAAAAAGAACTAAAGGCATGTCTTCCATCTTGATGGCACTAAAATTCGTTTCCATTATATTAGGAAATAAATACTGGTATTCAGCCTTAGGCAATAAGGACACGAGCCGCTTCTTAGATTCTTCACCAATGGTTTGACAAAAAGTGGTTTTACCAGATCCGGACAAACCAGCAATTCCGAGCGTCTGATCTTCCGGCAAGACAGCATCTAAACGGTTAATATTGTTGGCAATCAATTGATTTATCTTCATCGGATTTCCAACCCCCTTCTCTAAATCTAGTATTGCCATATTAGCACAACTTCAAATGAACATTCTATTCATTTTGTCGTTTATTATCCTCTTAAATTAATTTGGGGCATACAAAAAGACGCCTTCTTTCTTCAAGAAAAGCGCCCTTTGATTAGATGGGATGATCTTTAAATGTCTAAGTTTAGTAGGTGTTTTTTGTGGGATAAAAGAAATTCTGAAAATGGGCTGGAGATGCATGCATATTGTTAAATATGGAAGTAGTATTAGTCGCGAAATGGAGGAATTCAGAAAACAGGCTTAAAAAATTTTAGCCAAAATACACTCTTACATTCTTTTCTTTTCTTTTCGTGCTGTTGCTAAACAGTTTAGTATAAAGTTCTTGATTTGGTTTTGATCCCAATTGATCAAATCACTTTCTGATTTGGAATCGTCATTATTATATAATTTCTTGTAGGCATTCAGAGCCTTTTCAATTTGTTGTATTGAAAAAGTAGCACTGCCGCCAGACCCACTAACTCCTGCATAGTAATGATTTGCATCAAGTAAACTATACAGTATGGTTGCATTATAATTCCCCATGCTAAAACGTGCATAAGCAATTTCTTCTCCTGCTTTATTGTATCCTGATATATCGTGGCCCATTTATTTAGTCTCCTTTTAAATATTAATTTGTAAACATAGAAAGCTTATAAATGTAAATAAGAAGTTTACATTGCTTACCACTCCTTTCAAGTTTGTTTATAGATTGAGATATTTTGGCTGAAACATAAGGATGGAAAAAGAATGGTCAGGAAGAAAAATGTGAAGATGCGATTAAGAGGTGTGCAGAAACGTTGGATAATTAATTAGTTGTTATCATTCTTTAAGGATTTCAGGGGATCATTGTTTTGATGGGGAAAATTATGAAGGATTGAAGTAACAAAATTCATACCTCCATTTGCTACCTCCTACAGATAAAATAATATCACATTAGAATTCTCTTAATTTTAGTCTTTTCAAAAGGTTTTCTACAATTGTGTGAACGCTTTCTTAATTCAAGATCCTTAAGCTGCTGATTCCCGCATCTAGGATTAAGAGGGTCCTCACTTTTCGGTTGGGGATCAGGTTAAGCAACTGAACTGATAAATAGACGGAAATATTCCGCTTAATTAGAAATTATTATTAAAAAAAGCAATAATAGACGGAGAAATTCCGCCTATTTACTTGAAATACGTGAAAATGGGGGATTTTTCCTCGCATAAGCGGAAAACCTTCCCTTATTTACCCTGAAACGAGCTCCATTCTGCATATAGCCGGAAATTCTCCGCTTATTTTACCTTTGCTATCTGATTTTTTAATAGCTTCCTTTTATCATTCGCTAATAGAAATGAAAAGTAGTTACCTAGTTGAGCATTAAACCCATAATTGTAAAAATAATACATAAATTCCATTTGTTTTATGTTAGAATAGTTAAAGGGTAATAAACCACTTTAGACCTGTTTGCTCAGCAAGAAAGGGAATTTATTATGCAAGGAAATATTTTGATAGGAAATAACCTTAAAGATAAAGAGGAAATAGCAACTTGGCTTATTGAGAAATATGAAAATGATGTAAAAAGATTAGCCTATTATTATATGAAAGATATTGAGAGTGCAAAAGATATTTCGCAAGAAGTCTTTTTAACCTGTTATAAGCAACTACACACCTTAAGAGGTGATTCTATTAAACCTTGGATCTATCGAATTACTGCAAACAAATGCATAGATGTTCTAAGGAAAAGATCGTATAAACAGTCGTTAATTGCTTCTTCGTTAGTTGAAAATATGCCTTCAATGGAATTCACACCAGAATTTGTAGTATTGAATAAGAATTTAATACTGGAAATTATTACTGAAATCAACCAATTACCTGAAATCTATAAAGAAGTAATAACTCTTTATTATTTAGATGACTTAAGCTATAAGGAAATAAGCAATAGTTTAAAGGTAAATTATAGTACGATAAAAACAAGATTACATAGAGGGAAACTACTATTAAAAAACAACTTACATGCATTGCAATTTGAATAAGTTGAAAAATAAAATAAAGAGAAGCTACAATCATTGTAGGTTCTCCTATCTTGTTCTTGTATAAATTTGATTATTTTAACCCAACAATTTTCCCATAGGATATAATTGTTAATCCGCAAATCAATGCTACCACGATGAAGGTAAATAGGAAATACACCGGAGATCCTACTGCCCCGAAAGCCACCTCATTTTGAAGCGTTTCTATATTTTCCCACTTATTATCAATAACGGGCTTATAACTCCTTGTTTTAATATAGCCAACTACCAAGGTTCCAGCTATATAGATTAAATGAATTACAAAAGAAATAACTAATGATTGAATAATAGTCTTCAATTAAAAACACCCCTTCATATCCTTAATTTCCATAATAAACCATAAATGATATTTCAGTAAACAGCACTTTCAAGGAGAACTATATTCCAATCATTTATTGATAAGTTTATTCTTTTTCCCCGGGGAGTTCAACAGTGAACGGTTGTAATTCCTTAGCTGGGACAAAGCTTGAGAAATCGAATTGCAAGATTGTATTTTCAAGCTTGAAGCTCTTTATTTTTTCTTCCCCGTTTAAATAGAAGGTAGATTGGAAGTGTGCTGTCTTCTTATCAATGGTTTTAACTTTATTCAAACGGATACTATGATTTTCAGGCGGCACTGGATTTTTAGGATCAATTTTCCGGATATAATCCTTATCTACCAACAGCAACTCATACTGCAGGTTATTTTGAAACAACTCAAGCTGGTGCTTGCTTAATCCCTTTGAGATTGACAGCCCGGTGAATTGATAATCGATTATGAGTTTATTTTCTTTTTGTGTAATGTCATTTACCTGCATGCCTAAACCAAGTCGTTTACTATTTAATGTAAAAGATTTTTTATCCAATAGCTGTTGAACTTTAGGGTCCGCAATCGATAGTGTCGGATACAATGTTAGAGAAGAGATATCCTTATCCACAATCGTCATTCCTCTTCGGATAGTACTATGTAACCCATCCTTCTCTGTAGATTCGGAAAGCTTTGTTCCATTGTCAAACCGGTACACCTTTCCTTTATCATCCACGGCTTTATAAATATAGATGTCATCGTCCTGGTATTTCTTTACTATTTCATAAGTAAGAGCCGAGGACGCTTTTGCGGTTAGTATTTTTTCCAACTTGATTTTCACCCCATCATCGGGGTAGCCCTGTTCCTGTTCGATCGCCAGTGTAGTGTTTTTGTCCTGCTGAAATGGAATATCAAAGTTCCATTCACCCTTAATTCCGTTGATAGAATGTATGGTGACCGGGAGAGTAAACTGGTCTCGTATTTTTCCATATGGATATTCTGTTTTCCATTGAAAGTTGTATCCGTTTTTCACCTTTCTGATATCGTACGACATTCCCAGCCATGGATCGCGATCCCCTTTATTTCCCTCAAAGTTTACATCAAAGCTGACTTCCCCTTTTTCGTTATGTCCCCTTTCAACACCCTCATCGACAAATCCGGTAATGGAAATAATGTTGCCGTCAAAATAAGAACTGGTCAGTTTCACTGTTACTCCGTTCTTCGTTTGGGATTGATTTAATACAGTAACAGCATCCTGATTTGCCAGATTTACACCCGTTGAATCGTCAAATTCTTGAAAGAGGGCGCCTATTAAAGGTGCATTTGCTAATACTTTGTTCATAGTTGGGTTGATAAAGCCTGATGCAAGCGTAATCCCAAGAAGCGCAGCCGCAGTGGCCGAACCTGCCAGAACCTTCTTTTTCTTCGAATGTCTACCCTGGCTTGCTTTTGTGAGGCCCTTATCAATTGCTTCAAACACTTTTTCTTTTGGCACAGGTATTTGTTCAATTGCTGCCTTCATTTCCTTATTATCCATGGCACTTGCCCTCCTCCTCGTTATAAGACTTTTTTAATTCGGCTTTCCCTCTGCTTAAATATGTTTTTACGGTACTTTCAGGAATCTCCATGACACTGCTAATCGTTTTAATTGAGTAATCGTAATAGTAAAAAAGTATTATCGCTGTACGGTAATTCTCTTTCAGCTCCTTAATTGCATTTAGCAGATGTAAGGATTCTTCAATGTATACATTTGCTTGGCCAGGCAGATTCGACAATATTTCATCACTCAGCGGAACAACATTGTTCTTTCTCTTTAGAACCCTGCCTGAACAACGAATGACAATCCTGGTAAACCAGGTCGAAAAATACTCTGGATTTTTTAACGAATGAATAGATGTAAAGGCCTGATAGGTTGCCTCCTGGACAACATCCAACGCATCTTCTTCGTTATGTACATAAAGATATGCAGTCCGATAGATTCTTTCATAATGCTCTTGAACTAACTTTTCAAAGGCGCCCTTATTACCCTTGATTGCTTTTTTTACTAGCCGGTGGCTTTCCGTTTCCATCTTCTATGACCCCCTTTACTAATTAGTGGAATGTATACTCAAAAAAAGTTTCAAAAAGTTAAAGTTTTTTTAAAGAAAAGCATATCATGCAAATAGAATCCTAAGTTCAAAAAAATAACAGAAACCATACTTGGTTTCTGCCAATTTCAATCTATTTTAGAATGTCCCAACGCCCAAAGGGTTAGTTGCCTTCCTTTAAAATGAGTTGTGCGACACACTCCACATGCGTCGTCATCGGAAACAAATCAACCGGCTGCACTTCCACCGTTTTGTATCCTCCGTCCTCCAATATCCGCAAATCCCTCGCTAGGGTAGCTGGATTACAGGATACATAAACGACTTTTTTCGGCTTCATCTCGATGATTGTTTGAAGCAAAGCTTCATCGCAGCCTTTACGCGGTGGATCAACGACCAAGACATCCGCGGCATTTCCTTCTTTATACCACTTCGGAATCACAACCTCGGCTTCCCCTGCAGCAAACTCGGTATTTTCCATTCCGTTTAATGCGGCATTCCGCTTCGCATCCTCAATCGCCTCTGGAACTACCTCTACACCAAATACCTTCCGTGCTTTTTGTGCTAAAAATAAAGAAATCGTTCCGATCCCACAGTAGGCATCAATCACGCTTTCTTCTCCGCTAAGGTCCGCGTATTCAAGCGCCTTATCATATAAAACCTTTGTTTGAACAGGATTAACCTGATAAAAGGACAGGGCGGAAATTGCAAATTTCACATCGCCAATATAGTCATAAATGACTTCGTTGCCCCATAAAACGTTCGTTGTCGCCCCCATAATCACGTTCGTCCGTTTGGAATTCACATTATGGATAATCGACTTGATCTTTGGGAGCCGCGCAACGATTTGCTCCACTAGCTTGTCTTTTTGGGGAAGGTCTGTCGTCCTTGTGATAATGACCACCATGAGTTCGCCTGTTTGCTGACCATAACGGGCCATAATATGTCTGAGTACACCTTTATGTGATTCCTCATGATAGGCAGGAATCCCTAACTCACTGCAAATTTCCTTCACCGTCTGAACTGCTTCATTTATTTCAGGCAGTTGAATGACACTTTCGTTCGTATCAACAATTTCATGGCTCCTTGGTTTAAAAAAGCCCGCAATCAATTTACCATCCTTTTCCCCCACCGGCACCTGTGCCTTGTTGCGGTAATGAAAGGGCTGATCCATTCCTAATATGGGATGTACAACGACATCCTCTAATTTACCAATCCGTGTAAGTACCTGACGAACTTGGTTTACCTTATACCTTAGCTGACCTTCATAACTAAGGTGCTCGAGCTGACAGCCTCCATATTTATGGAAATCTCGGCTGTCAATCTCGACTCGATCAGGGCTTTTTTCATAAAACTCCACCAACCGACCAAAGCCATACCCTTTGCCCGTCTTAATAACCTTCACTTTTGCCTTTTCGCCCGGCAGTCCGTTGGGAACAAATAACGGGTACCCATCAACCTTGGCCACACCCGCCCCATCATGGGTTAGATCTTCAAACACTACATCTATAAAATCATTTTTATTAACCGGTAAGATTCTGCTCATTCGTTTCTTCCTTTTCACATTTTGACTGCTAAGATTGTAACACAAAGCATGGTTGATTGCGAAACTTGGCCGTGGCAAGCGCCTTTTTTTCAAAAAAACCAAGAAAATTGTCAGAATGTTTTTATTTTCAAATATAATAAAAGTGTATATGATTAAAACAATCTCATTATTGGAAGGAGTGGATATTGATGAAGATGAAAAATAACCTCACCATTCCGTTGCTCCTTGCCTTCCTTGCTTTCACCTTTCTTCACTTTTCATATTCACTTTCCCACTCTCATACCAATTTCAAGGCCATCATCAACCTAGATGATGCCAAGGTGAAAGGGCAATGGGACGATGACAAGAAGCTGCCCATGGACATACCCATTCTTTTTGTCCTGCCGGTCATCCTAGCTGCGGTTGCCGCTCCCCTTGTTTATCTATCCATCATTTTTATCAGAAGCTTTATTTTTCTGATACCGAAATTTCATCAATCCAACTATGTGATCGACGCTCCCGAATCATTCTGATAACAATCAATGATAAGGGAGGAAATTATAATGTGGATACGCTTTGTTATTATTGGCTTTTTTTCCATATCAGCCGCAAGCATGCTTACCTACCAGGGAATTGAAATCTTCCATGCCTTTACAGATTTCTTTAAGCATAAATAACCGAAGGGCAGCCTCCGGCGGGGATTAATTACTCCCCCTTAGGAGTCTGCCCTTTTTAATTAAAAGCTCTCTTCTTGATCGCCTTTCATGGCCGCAACTTTATCTTTGACCTCTTCAATATTCCTCATTTTGTTATCCCAGCATTTTTGACTTAAGTCAACCGGATACTCTGCCGGATTGGTAATCCGCTTATACTCATCCCAAAGGGCAACGAGGTTTTGCTTTAAATAATCACGGGATTCTTCCAAGCAAGGTACTTCATAAACAAGTTCCCCCTCAGAAAAAATTCTCACATGTAATTCTTTTGCAGTAAAGTTGGTCACCACTTTGTTCATGAACGTATGGGTTGGATGGAACATTCGCAGCCGTTTTTCAGGGAGCCTTTCATCGGCTAGTGCAATATAATCCCCTTCGGCGTGGTTGTTCGTATTATTGATAATTCGATAAATCCTCTTTAATCCTGGTGTTGTCACCTTTTCCGGATTGGATGAGATTTTAATCGTATCTTCCATTTTTCCGTTATTGTCCTCAATGGATACAATTTTATAAACCGCCCCAAGCGCAGCTTGATCGTAAGCTGTAATCAGTTTGGTCCCTACCCCCCAGCTGTCAATTTTGGCACCCTGTGATTTCAAACTCATAATCGTATACTCATCTAAATCACTGGAGGCAACAATCTTTGCATCAGTAAATCCAGCCTCATCGAGCAATTTGCGTGCTTCTTTCGAAAGGTAAGCAAGGTCACCGCTGTCAAGGCGGATTCCGATAAAATTAATATTATCTCCAAGCTCCTTAGCCACTTTGATTGCATTTGGAACACCGAGACGGAGTGTATCATATGTATCTACTAGAAAGACACAATCCTTATGTGTTTGGGCATATTTAATGAAGGCCGTATATTCATCTTTATATGCTTGGACCATCGAATGGGCATGCGTTCCCGATACAGGAATACCGAACAGCTTTCCCGCTCTGACATTACTTGTTGATTCAAAACCGGCAAGATAGGCTGCTCGGGTTCCCCAAATCGCCGCATCCATTTCCTGTGCCCGTCTTGTGCCAAATTCCATCGCTACTTCATCGCCTACCACTTGCTTGATACGCGATGCTTTGGTCGCAATTAATGTTTGGTAATTCACAATATTAAGCAAAGCTGTTTCAATCAATTGAGCTTCTGCAAGGGGGGCTTCCACCCTGATGATCGGCTCATTGCCGAAAACAAGCTCGCCTTCTTCCATGGCACATATAGTTCCTGTAAATCGGATATCTTTAAGATATTGAATGAAATCCTCCTGATAACCCACTTCATTTTTCAAATATTCAAGATCTTCCTCGCTAAAGCGGAAGCCTTTAATAAACTGAATCACTTTCTCCAATCCAGCAAATACAGCATAACCGTTCCCGAACGGAAGCTTACGGAAAAATAGTTCGAAGACCGCTCGTTTATTATGTATTCCATCTCTCCAATACGTTTCCACCATGTTGATCTGATATAGATCCGTATGCAGAGTTAAACTATCATCTTGGTAAAAGTGTTTCATCATCTGACCTCCGAAGTACTATTTCAGCTTTTTCATCATTATAACCAATAATGCACCTGGAAGTCTATTTAACTTGGGCTCCTAGCGATTGTTCAAAATGTCCAAGTGCCCATTCGTGACCTGCCTGATTTTTTTGGATTAGATTCACAATCCCATACGAGAAAAGGACCAGTAAATTTTTAATTTACTAGTCCCAACCGATATAAGGGAATTTTCGATTTATAGGTGGAAGGTATTTCCTGCCCCTACTTTCCTTTCCTCTATATTCCTCTTACCTTTTGAATTACTTTCTTTTAATTTCTCCTCCCAAAAATCAGCACCTTTAATGCCGAGTTTAACAGGATCGAAGACTGGTTCAATTCCCGCTTTCCTTTGTTGTTCATAATCTTTAAATACTTTTAAGGCCGTTTTCGTTAGCATTAAAATAGCCACTAGGTTTAGCCAAGCCATGCTTCCGAAGCCAAAGTCACCAAGTCCCCATAATAGGGATGCGTTTTCAACACTTCCAATATAGATCATTCCTAAGAAAAGAATCATTAAGCCTGCTTTAAACCCTTTTAAATTTCTATTTCTTCCAAGGTAAAAGAGGGTTGTTTCAGAAATATAGTAGTAAGCCATTAGCGTTGTAAAGGCAAAGAAGAAGATCGCAATCGCAACAAACAATCCACCAAATCCAGGGATAACGCTTTCTACAGCAGCTTGTGTCCACATCGGACCAGCCTCCACACCTGGGATGTTGTCAACAATCGAAGACTGTCCTTCTGGAGTAATGTTGTACATGCCGGTGATTAAAATCATAAGTGCTGTAGCTGTACAAACAACGATCGTATCAATATAAACAGAGAATGCTTGAACAAGGCCTTGTTTTGCCGGATGAGATACAGCAGCGGCGGCTGAACTATAAGTTCCTTCCCCTACACCAGCAACGTTGGAAAATACAGCTCTCTTAACACCCCAGGCAATCGCTGCACCGAACATACCGCCAAACATTTCATTTGCTCCAAATGCACTTGAAATGATTAATCCAAACATTGCTGGAATTTCTGATGCATTAGCAATTAAAAGAACGAACGTGACAATCACATATCCTAAAGCCATGAAAGGTACAACTTTATCTGCAACAGACGCGATTCGCTTAACACCGCCAAAAATAATGATGCCAAGTAATGCCACAAGAATGATACCAGTGATGCTTTTATTGAGACCGATTGTGTTCTCAAATCCAACAGCAATCGTGTTAGCCTGAATACCTGGAACTAATATTCCGTAACACAGTGTAACAACAATCGCAACCAACACCCCGAACCACTTCATTTTTAAACCTTTTTCAATAAAATAAGGAGTTCCGCCTCGGTATTGGTTACCATCTTTTACTTTATAGACCTGAGCAAGAGTAGATTCAACAAAAGCACTTGCTCCTCCCAATAAAGCCATGATCCACATCCAGAAAACTGCTCCCGGACCGCCAAATGCAATCGCAGTAGCAACTCCAGCGATATTTCCAATACCGACCCGACCAGCTAAAGCCATACAAAACGCCTGGAAAGAGGACACACCAGATTCCGGTTCACCCTTATCAAAAAGAAGCTTAATCATTTCCTTAAAATATCTAATTTGCACAAAACGCGTAATAATAGAAAAGAATAATCCAGCACCAAGTGCAAATGCTACCAACCCCAGACTCCAAACCATACCCGACGCTTTATTCACCAATTCTTCCATCTTACCCCTCCTATGTAAGCGATTCAAAAAAATAGTTGTATTACTTTTTAGTTTTTATAACATTAATAATTTTCAGACAGAAAAAGTTGTGGAAAGGGACATGGGACAGACTTGCTGTCCCGCTCCCATTCATTTATACACTTGTCCCATTGTTTCTTAAATTGATCCATCCTGTTTGATGCTAACAAATACACTTTTCACTTCTGTATAGTTTTGTAAGCCATACTCTCCACCCATTTCGCGGCCGATTCCTGATTGTTTGTAGCCACCGAAAGGCATAGTTTCCCATTCAAGACCAAAATCATTAATCCAGACTGTTCCTGATTGCAGCTTGTTTGCAATATAATGGCCCTTTTTCATACTTTCTGTCCAGACACTTGCAGCTAAGCCATAGTCACTATCGTTTGCCCGTTTAATTACCTCTTCAATCGTGTCGAAAACGAAAATTGACATGACTGGACCAAAGATTTCTTCACGAGCAATAACCATATGATCTTCCACATCAGCGAAAATGGTTGGCTGTACAAAATATCCTTTTTCAAATACTTTTTCACCGCCAGCCACAAGGCGCGCCCCTTCTTTTTTCCCTTGTTCAATATAATTAAGAACGGTCTTTTGCTGTTTAGCTGAAACGAGCGGCCCCATTTCTGTTTCAGGATCCATACCTGGTCCAACCTTCAGGGATTCTGCCCGCTCTGATAAAGCTTCTACGACACGATCATAAATGCTTCGCTGTACAAATACACGTGTACAAGCACTACAGTTTTGCCCATGATTGTACATCGTTCCGTTAAAGGCCCCTTCAATTGCTTCTTCAAGATTGGCATCTTCTAAAATAATGGCTGGTGATTTTCCGCCAAGCTCTAGCGTAACGCCTTTAATTTGATCTGCAGCCTTTTTCATGACTTCTTTTCCGACAGCTGTTGAACCAGTAAATGCTACTTTATCAACATCTTTATGAGTGATGATTGCTTCTCCCACAATTCTACCTGCTCCTGGCACAATATTCACAACACCATCTGGAAAACCAGCTTCTTTAAATAACTTTCCTACGTATAGAAGAGATAGCGGTGTTTCAGTTGCTGGCTTAATAACAACCGTACAGCCAACAGCAAGTGCGGATCCGAGCTTCCAAGCAGCCATGGCAAGTGGAAAGTTCCATGGAATAATTTGGCCAACAACCCCAACCGGCTCATGTACAGTATAGGTTACATAATCCTTTGAAATAGGAGTTGTCTTACCTAATAGTTTCGTTGCCCAGCCGGCATAATATCTAAAATGCTGGATCGTTCCGTCGACGTCATCTGACAGAGCGACTGTATATGGCTTTCCGTTATCCAATGATTCTAGCTGTGCAAGCTCTTCTCGGTTCTCTTCTAATAGATCGGAAAATTTATAGATTAGATGGGAGCGCTCAGCCGCATCCATTTTTGTCCATTCCCCTTCATCAAATGCCTTTCTTGCAGCAGCTACCGCAACATTAATATCTTCCTCTTGCGCCTCACATACTTCCGCAATGACCTCTTCATTTGCAGGATTAACGACGGAAAACGTTTTACCTCCAATCGCTGGAACATATTCACCATTTATATATAGTCCTTTTACACCTTCTAAAAATTCCTGCACTTTTGGTTTTAATTTGTAGTTTGTCGTTTGCATGTATGTTCTCTCTCCTTCACTATTTTAGTTATTTACTGTTTCTAAACTTGCAAGTAGGCTTTTTAGCTTTTGATCTTCCTCAGGCGATAGACCTAAACGAGGGTAACGCGCAGGTCCTCCAGCCTGACCAGCTAATTCCATGGCTCTCTTCACAATCTGCACATACTTTCCAGATCCTTCAAGGAACGCACAAAGCGGTAAAATTCGATCATTGATTGCCCATGCTTCTTTTAACTCATCGTTTTGGAAATGGTTATACATGTCTGTAACCAGCTTTGGCACGATATTTCCTGCAACAGAAATCCATCCAGTTGCTCCAACTAAGTAAGACTCCATTACAAGCTCTTCAGCGCCACAGAATACTTCAAAGTCTCCCTTGCCTTTTCTTGCAAGATCTCTTACCTTGCCAATTTCACCGCTTGATTCCTTAATGTGGGTCACATTCTCACAATCTCTACCGATCTGAAGCATTAAATCTGTGCTCATATTAACGCCAGAAGTAAATGGGTTGTTATAAAGCATGATTGGTAGATTAACAGCACTAGATACTTCTTTGAAATGATGGTAGATTTCATTTTCCTTTGGCTTCATGTAATAAGGGTTAATGATTAGAGCACCATCAGCTCCATGTGCTTCAGCCTGCTTTGTATTCTCGATTGTTTCTTTTGTTGTTTCAGCAGCAGTACCCACAATAACAGAGATGCGGCCGTTGACTTCCTTCATAACAGTTTCTACCATTTGGTATTTTTCTTCTTTTGATAGACTGACAAATTCACCAGTACTCCCATTGATGACGATACCTGCCACACCTTGATTCACGAAGTAATTAACATTATTCTTTACTCCGCCCCAATCGATTTCTTGCTCCTGTGTCATTGGTGTAATTAATACTGGATAAGCTCCTCTAATTGTAGTCATTTTAATTTCCTCCTGATTAGTTAATAGTTTTTTATTTTAGTAAAAACCCTGCTGATAATGGATCTGTCGGGTCTAATACATATGTCTGCATACCCGTAATAAATCCACGGGCTGAAAACCTAAACTTGTAACCGGTTTCAATTTGTTCTGAAAGTTCTGCTGTCAATTTCCCATTAAAAATGCTTTCATTTTCAATTGGGTTATCTGCAGATATATCGCCATTTCCTAATAAATAGGTACTGCAGGCAGCTACAGTTCCAAATCCTGGAGAACGCACAATATAACGATCCGGACGGAATGTTACCGTTTTGATTTTGCCTTCACTTTTTTGCGAATGATCCAGCAGGATCACTCGGCTGACAGCATGTTGGCCTTCTAAGGCTTTAATCGCTTTTTGTCCCCATTGATTAATGTCAGTAAGGTTCTCCATTTCAATCTCAAAAGGCAGCTCTACTTTATCAAAAATCGCATAAAGCTGATCGGCTTGAACAAGAGCAACGTCTGTCTGTAAATCTAAATAAGACACTGCCACATGGGTCTGTACAACCTGGTATGGCTCGCTTTTTAACTCAACTAATTTCACTTCATCGTCTTCCAAAACAGCAGTAACAGTAACAACACCACAGACTGTTTCAATACTGTATTCATTTGAAGGCTTTGCCTTTAATTGGCCGCACTCCAGCAATGCGGTTATGACAGCAACAATTCCACCATATTGCATTGGAACGGTTCCGTTATGATCGAAAAAGACAACAGCTACATCGGCGCCGCTTTTAAAAGGCGGAACGACCAAACAGCCATTCAGTCCGGCAAATCCGCGGGGCTCATTTAATAGAAGTTTAATTTCCTCCTCATAGACAAGCGGAAATTGCTCATTCAGCTCTTTTAAACTTTGATAATGAACAAATGGCGCATCCTTAATCATACGATAAGCCTCGCCCGCTACGTGTACATCGGTTGCTGTATAAGTCTTTTGAATTTTCATTTCACATCCTCCATTTCATGTTCCATTGGGGGAATAAGTAAAAAGCCTTCTTTAAGCGGATCCTCCTCGTTATAAAAGAACCGGTGCATACCCATTAGCCATGCTGAACCAGCGATTCTTGTAATAACAGCCTCCACACCCTGAACGTGTGTTGTTTCAAGGACTCGTCCACGGAATAAAGAGCCTACAATACTCTCATGCACAAATTCTTCGTCCATACCTATCTCCTTTTTGGAATAGAGGACAGATAATTTGGCCGATGTACCTGTACCGCATGGTGAACGATCAATCCCGCCTGGAGGGACAATAACCGTATTTTTCACATCTGCTTCTTCATGGGTTGGCTCAGTAAAAAACTCAATATGGGTCAAACCGCGAATAAATGGATATTGCGGATGAACAATATCCGTTGTTTCGTTAATCGTATTTCTAATTTTAATACCTTTTTCAATGATTTTTGATGCATTCTCCGGAATCAGCTCTAATCCAACAGATGCGGCATCAATGATTCCATAGAAATTACCGCCATAGGCAATGTCTGCATCCACGATTCCAATTCCCTCAACTTCAACAGAAACACTCTTTAACAGGAAGGCAGGGACATTACAGAAGGAAACCTCTTTTGCCTTTCCGTTCTCCACCTTAATCTCAGCCTCCACAAGGCCTGCTGGTGTATCAAGTTTGATTGAAGTAACTGGTTCTTGAACAGGGATTAGCCCTGCTTCCACTAATGCTGTACAAACACCGATTGTGTCATGACCGCACATGGGCAAATATCCGCCGGTTTCGATATAGATCACACCGATATCTGCTTCCGGATGGCATGGATCTGTCAACAACGCACCTGACATCACATCATGTCCTCTTGGTTCATTCATCAGCACCTTACGAATCCAGTCATATTCCTTTTGCATATGTAACATTTTTTCGGACATTGTTGCTCCTTTTAGCTCTGGGAGTCCACTAATCAATGTCCTTGTCGGATTTCCACCCGTGTGTGTATCAATCGTTGTAAAAACTCGTTTTGCTTTCATCAGCTCAGCACCCTTTCCTTAAATTGGGAAAATTTTAGCGGTTCAATTGGGATGCAAGTCTCCTTTTTATTCAGCATTTCCTCTATGACTTTACCAGTTACAGCAGCAAGACTAATTCCGTCTCCTTCATGACCGGCTGCAATATAATAATTTGGAACCCCTTCAACTTCTGACACAATCGGTAAATGATCCTCCGTCCAGGGGCGTAAACCTGCATAGGACCGTATAACCATCATGTCAGCCATTTTCGGATAAAATCGTATGGCACGATTGGCAATGCATTTAATAATTTCATTGTTGACTTTTGTATTAAATCCAACAAATTCACGGCTGCTTCCAATCAAGAAGTTTTGACTTTCTGTTGGTTCGAAAACAAGGGCCACGCCATATTTTTCAGTAATCGGATCCACCTGGCGCTTACCGCCAAATTTTGATATTAAATAGCCAAATTCCATCACTTTTCTTGGCCCGACAAATTCCTGGCGTGATGCGACAATGATGTGGCCTTTTCTTGGTTTAATTGGAATGGACAGATCCAGCATTTCGCCAATATATGGAGCCCATACACCTGCAGCATTAATAACATGGTTAGCGGTAAAAACTCCATTAGATGTTTCGACAGTAAATGTACCGTCCGGCTCCCTTCTCATTCCAGTAACCTCAGTTTGTTTATGGGCTTTAGCACCCATTTTCTTTGCACCATCTAGAAGGTTAAAGGCAAGAAGATATGGGTTAACTGTTGAATCTGTTGCACACTCTAAACCGCCTAATAAATCATCAGCAAAATACTTTGAATCTTGGCGGATGTCCTGACGATCCAACATCCTGAACGGCAAACCGGCCTCTTTCTGACGGTCAACCCATTTTTGCGCGGCTTCCATTTCTTCTTCTGTTTCACAGACAAGGATGCTTCCAGGCGCGCGGTAATCAAAAGGTTGTTTCAATTCTCTGCTTAATTCATCTACTAATTTCTGGCTGACAAGTGACATTTGACTGTCAAACCCAGGATCTTTATCAATTGCTAAAATATTTCCATCACAGCGGGATGAAGTCCCACTGACAAATTCTCCTTTTTCTATAACGGTTACATCTCGTCCAGATTTAGAAGTATAATAGGCAATTGCACAGCCAATGATTCCCCCGCCTATAACCAGAACATCACAATGATGTCTCACAATACCAACCTCCCTTCGTCTCTATACATGATTTTATTAATGCAAATTGCGTGCCAACTTTTGTAAATGTTTAAAAACAACAAAACCCAAGCTGTTTTTACAATTATTCGGAATATTTACTTTGTATCCGTTTGCAAATGTCAAATTTATTGATAAACTAGTGTATAAAATATTAAACAGTGTAAAAATATTTTTACACTTCAAGGAGACTGCTATGTTTGAATTACCGTCAGTCAAAGAAATAATTGAAAATCATTTTATCCATCTAAACCAAGCAGATAATGAAGACGCCTTAGCGGCGGTTTATTTAAATGATCCCTTCGCTGTATTAGTTGAGGCATTCAAGCAATATCCGGCTGTTGCCGTCAAGGACTCATACGGTCAAACGCTTGGCTGTATCAAAAGTGAACAAATCATTGGTTTTTTGCATGATTCCTACAATCAATTAAAGGCTTTCTATGAAACGGTGATTGACACGATGGATGCTTCTGTCACAGTGGTTGATGCTGGTGAACGTGTCCGCACATGGACACAAGGAGCAGAAAAAATTTTCTCTGTTAAAAAAGATGAGATTATGGGCAAACCAATCATAGAATTCTTTGAACATAAAAATCTAGAAATCTTGGAATCCTTACACAAGGGGAAAAGAATTCGGGGAAAGTACCACCAGGCAAGATCTAATCTATTTGTTCTTATAAATGCAAACCCTGTTTACTTTAATGAAAGTATTATTGGGGCAGTTGTTTCCGAAACCGATGTGACAAGCCAAGTTGTTCTAAATGAAAAATTGTTTAATATGTCAACAGAAGTTCGCCGATTAGAACAGGAGATGGCGAAATACAAGCCTTCAGATCCCTTTAATAGCATTAAAGGGAAAAGTACTGTGATGGAGAAAACGGTGCAACTGGCGAAAAAGGTGTGCACAGTTCGGTCAACTGTATTGATCTTAGGAGAAAGCGGGGTCGGTAAGGAGGTCTTTGCTAAAGCTATTCATGAGACAACCGAAGGGGCTAACGCACCATTTATTTCTATCAACTGCGGAGCTATTCCTGAAACGTTATTTGAAAGCGAATTATTCGGCTATGAACGCGGTGCCTTTTCCGGTGCTGATCATAGAGGAAAAAAAGGAAAAATTGAACTCGCAAAAGGCGGCACTCTATTTCTTGATGAAGTTGGCGAAATGCCTTTAGACATGCAGGTCAAAATGCTTCGAGTGCTTCAGGAAAGAAAGTATTACAAAGTTGGCGGCGAAAAGGAACTGGAAGCTGATTTCCGGGTCATTGCCGCAACCAATAGGGATTTAAAGGAATCAATAAAAGAAGGTCAATTTCGCGAGGATTTATATTATCGGCTCAATGTTGTCAGCTTAAAGCTTCCTCCATTAAGAGAACGCAACGAGGATATCGTTGAACTGATTCATTATTTTTTAAAAGATTTTTCACTGCGCTATCAGCGCCCTATCCATCAGTTTCCACAGGAAGTGATGAAGGAATTGTTTCAATATGATTGGCCAGGCAATGTCCGGGAGCTGCGTAATGTCGTAGAACGTCTTGTTGTTTTTGCTACAGATGGCGTCATTCGAAAAGAATATTTACCATTTCATTCGGGATTGATCCACTCGGCTGGGGCTGATAAGGACACTCAGGAAAACTCTATGGAAATGGACACAGAGATTTTGCCGCTTCAGGAGGAAATGGACCAGTATGAGAAGCAGGTGCTTGAAAAAGCATTGACATTAACCCATGGCAACAAATTAGAATGCGCGAAAAAACTGAGAATCACCCGAGCGACCCTCTACAATCGTCTAAAACGCCTCGGCTTAGGCTAATTTTAAATAAGAGCTTCAAAGTTGGTACGATTCTTGCATTATATTTTTACATATAATTAAAGAGGGGGATTTTCCAAATGACTAACAAAGAAGCACTTGTGATCTGTCGTTGTGAAGAAGTTACCTATGGTCAGCTTTTCGCAACAGCGGATGAATATCAATGCACAGCCAGGGAACTAAAGCTTAGAACAAGAGCAGGAATGGGTTTCTGCGGAGGACGTACTTGCCGAGTAACGGTCGATCGGATCATTGATAGTGTCGTACCGGATAAAAAAGAAGCCGAAATCCCACTTAAATATCAGCCTCCAATTCGCCCTGTAACTTTTGGAACAGTAGGTGAAAATAATGACTAGAATTATAGATCATCCTATTTTAGGAAAATTAGACGATAGAAAAAAGATTCCTTTCTCATTTGATGGAAAAGAATATGAAGCACATGAAAATGAAACAATCGCAGCAGCCATGCTGGCAAACGGTGTGAGAACACTGCGTGTTCATGAGGAAGGCGGAACACCAAGAGGGTTCTACTGCAATATCGGTCATTGCATGGAATGCCGTGTAAATGTAAACGGTCAGGCCAATGTAAGAGCTTGTTTAACTGTTGTGAAGGAAAATATGGTTATTAACAGTGGGAAACAGCATCCTAATATTGTTAAAAGGATGGTGGAGAAGCAATGATAGATGTAATCGTAATTGGAGCTGGACCAGCTGGTTTAGCTGGTGCCATATCCTGTGCTGAAAATGGCTTAAAAGTAACCGTCATTGATGAATTTGTTAGACCAGGTGGCAGATTACTCGGCCAATTACACCAGGAACCGTCTGGTGAATGGTGGAATGGAATAAAAGAATCAGAGCGTCTGCACAATGAAGCTCAAAAACTATCAGTAGATATCCGCTGCGGCGTTTCTGTATACAACCTAGAAAAAGATGAGGTTTCATGGAATGTTCATACCAATATAGGAACACTAACAGCTCCTTATGTGCTAGTGGCAACTGGTGCAGCTGAGTTTCCAATTCCTGTGCCAGGTTGGACTCTGCCAGGCGTTATGTCCATTGGCGCTGCACAGGTCATGACCAATGTACATCGTGTCGAGGTCGGAAAAAAAGGCATCATCATTGGTGCAAACATTCTAGCATTTGCGATTTTAAACGAGCTGCAATTAGCTGGAATTAATGTGGAACGCATTGTTTTACCTGAAAAGAGCCCGCTAAGCAAAAATGCCGGAGAACCAGAGGAAGTCATGAAGTCGCTTCTAAATGCAGCCCATCTTGCTCCGTCAGCAATGTTGCGTTTTGGCAGCGGCTTTATGAAGAATGAAGGATTCCGCAAATTAGCAATGAAGTTTTTCCCTAAGAGCGGTGTTAAGGTAAATGGCACACCATTGCAACTTAGAAAAGCAGCTCTTGAAATTCTTGGCAATGAGCACGTAGAAGGCGTCCTCACTGCAGATATTGATGAGAATGGAAATGTAATCAAAGGTACAGAAAAAGTATATGAAGCCGATTTCGTATGTATCGCAGGCGGCTTGTACCCATTAGCAGAGCTTACAGCGGTTGCGGGTTGCCCATTCGAATACATTCCGGAACTAGGTGGACATGTTCCGCATCATTCTGAAAAAATGGAAACTCCACTCGAAGGATTATTTGTTGCTGGAAATATCACTGGTATCGAAAGCGGGAAAATCGCCATGGCCCAAGGAACAACAGCCGGCATTTCGATTGCTAAACACGCTGGAAAAGGTAGCACTGTTATCAACGAAAAGCTTGAACAGGCAATGAAGAACGTTCATACTGTCCGTCAAAACGCTGCCATCCAATTTAATCCTGAAATTGCAAAAGGACGCAGGAAAATCTATGAGCTTTGGGACGATCTTTATAGGAATGAACAGGATTCCTTACAGGAGATCGGATGAATAAAGTGATTCTGGAATTACGAGCATATACTTACCATTGCTTCTCTCCTGCCCGCTGACAAAACAATCTAACCGACATAGTTAAAATTAACAGAACCCACCACGCCTCTTAACAATGCGGACAAAGGTGGGTCATTTTGTTTTTAGAAGAATGTACAAGAGGATGTCTTTCTCTAATAAAACTTAAGTTCTTTTGTAGTTGTTAGTTTGATTGGGTATCTTACAGCTAATTTTTTGTATTCATCTTCTGTAACTTCTTCAAAACCTGCTATGGACGATGTACAATCTTCTAAAACATAAATTATATAATCATTGTGATTGACCTTCTCAAACTCTTCTACAATCTGTTTAACCGTCTCTAGAACACAGTGAGACTTTGCCTCCCCACCAATAACTATCCTTTTATAATTCTGCAATTGACTTAGCAAATTTTTGTCTGTTAAATCTGTTTTTGAATATTCGGGTTTCACTATTCCATACATTTCGGATATAGGATTTAACCCTTTTGTCACGTAGTGTACATCCCTCTCTTTGTACAAAGAAAAAGCAAATAACAAATTAGATAATTGCGTTTCAATTGCAGCACCAAATGTACCTTGGAGACAATGGTAACTCCAAATGATTAAGGATTTCTTTCCAGTTGCCTCAAGTTCACGTAGATACTCTATACTTTCTTTTTCTTGGTAAAGGGGGCTCCAATTACCTTCCAACACATCTTGATAGGTAATAACAGTAAAGGGCTCTGGGTTCTGTCCTTTATCATTCACCCACCAAGCAGGATGAAATATTTGCTTCGGCTGATGAATATCTAAGCTCATAAATATGTCATCAATCACATCAATATATTCATAAACAAACTTGGCAAAGTTTCTTACGTCTTGATAAGAGTTTGCAACACCTAAATTCCCTTCTTCCAAGAAATCATTTTGAAAATCAATACCTATTACAGCCACTTCTTTATTAATTGTTGGATGAGACTTTAAACGTGCTAAATTCGGTTTATTTGTATTCGCTTTCCCTACTAGGTTAACATCAAATATTTCTTCAAATAAAATATTCAATTAGTTCACTCTCCTTAAAAACCCAATGTTATTAACTTCTTCACTTTGCGCCGCCCTTCAACAAATTTTTTGCCCATGATACAAAATATTCTAGGGCTCTTACACTTTTTCCTTTTTTAAAAAGCTTTGTTATAACTGTTTGTTGATTGCAATATTATAGCGTCCTTTTAAAAGAAAAAGCCCGTCCCAATGGAACGAACTTTCTTAACTATATCTTTTCCCTGCTTCCCAATCTGTTGGGCGGTCATTCGGGCGAATATCTTCAAGTGGCACAAACACCTCTAGGTGGCGATAGAGGTTTTCAAACTCAGCCGGTAACAATCCGCCAAATTCCCCATCCAAGTTTAACTGAACTTTTTCCGTCGCATGAACTTTAATCCGGTTTGCCTGTGTATAAATGACATTTGGATCATGAATATGCTCCCCTCGAAGAGCTAAGGTAGCTATCCGAATAAATTCAGCAAGATTTGTCTTCTTCAAGATCAGAAGCGAAAATAATCCATCGTTAATGGAGGCATCGGGTGCTAGTTTTTCAAAGCCGCCAATGGAATTGGTCAGCCCGACAAGAAACAGCATCGCTTCGCCTTCAAATAACTTCCCATCATACTCAATCGACACCTTCGACGGTTTAATGGAAGGAAGCATTTCCATCCCTTTTAAATAATAAGCCAATTGACCGAGCATTGTTTTTAATTTACTTGGTACTTCGTATGTAATCTCGGTGATTCTACCGCCGCCAGCAATATTAATAAAATACCGATCATTGATGCGCCCAATATCGACTGGAATCATTTCCCCTTTAGTAATGATATCTACTGCCGCTCCAATTTCTCTTGGAATTTGCAGAGCACGGGCAAAATCATTCGTCGTTCCTGCAGGAATAATCCCTAATTTTGGACGATATTCCTGCTCAGCGAGACCGTTAACCACTTCATGAATAGTTCCGTCACCGCCAGCTGCAATAACAATATCATACTTTCGCTCAACAGCTATCCGTGCTGCTTCCGTCGCATCCCCTGCACCTGTAGTCGCGTGACATGATGCTTCATATCCAGCCATTTCTAGCTTTTGAAGAATCTCTGGAAGATTCCGCTTTAGAATTTCACGTCCTGAGGTAGGATTGTAAATCAGTCTTGCTCTTTTCATCGTTTCATCATCCTATTTTTGAAATCAACATCGGTAATAGCTATCCGCTCACTTCAATATTCTACCAATTATTATTCTTACTTACAAACTTCAAGACATGCGTATATACTAAATTACCTTCAAACATCCATCTTATATCATAACGTTTTTTTATAAATTTGCAAAAATAGACTCAAGATTTTTTTACTGATTCGTTTGCAGACTAATATCATAGGCATCCGTAATACTGATGTGGTACTTTCCTTCGCCAGACTGATAAACAGCATCTTTCCGGCCGTTATCTATTCCATCAGCCGTCTTCACCTCTGACACTTTCCAGTCTCCATCTTTCCCTCTTACCTCACCCACACCCACTGCAGCAATCTTTAAATTACTTTTTGCGGGTACATCAATCGCAAGGGATGAAGCTCTCTCGATACTCCAATCGTTCACAAGAGAGCGTGGTTTTAAGATAAGTGAATTATCACTGCCGATCACTTCAAGCTTCACATCATTTGGAATCAACAGCGTCGCCGCAACCTCTCCATTTGCATGGAATGGACCAATTTCGTTAGGAAGTGACTTCATGCTTAAATAAAGTGTATCCCCCTTTTGATTAGCGGAAACCATATCCTCTGCATTTTTTAAAAGTTCTCCTTTTTTGGAGGTTTGCACCCGATAGGTGCCGAACATCGAAACCTGTTTTTCATTAGTGGACTCGACCGTCATCTGATGGTCAACCGTCCTAACCACCACTCGTTTGATACTATCATTCATTTGATAGGAAAAAGCAGGCAATTCAAACGAGCGCTCTTCCCTTGCCATCACTTCTTCCGCTTTATCCAAGATGCCTGTCGTACTGACGATAGCAAATGCAATTCCCGCCATTCCGATGACACCTACAAAGAAGATACTAAGGAAATCATACTTTAGCATCGGCTTTTCCTGTCGCGACAAAAATAGGTAAAGGAGAATCTCTATCCCGAGCACGACCAATAATAGCGGCCACCAAGCCGTCATCACTTGGACAAGTTCTAACCCCAAAAACTTTGAAAAGAAGAGAAAGAGGCCAAGAAATACAAGCGAGGCCCCCATTGAAAATGTCCCAACACGCCAAGTTCTCATGCTTCAATCCCACCCTTTCTTTTTCTAAAAAGGAACCCAATCCCCAATCCGATGATTGCTGCGCCAGCAATGGCTTTTCCCCACTTACTCATGCTTTTTTGCCTCCCGTTTTTGTTTGCTCCCAGATAAAAGCTTAATTCCCCCGCCAATCAACAAGATACAAACAAGCCCTGTTTGAAGATATCCTTGTACCCAATACATTACATCGATTTTTACCAGCCTGTTAAGGAAGGATGAAAAGGCAGGCAGCAAGACGTTCATCACTAGATAGTAAAGCCCCATTAAGACTAGGCCAATCCCAACCCATTTTTGATGATTAATGAAATACGCAATAATTGGGACATCTTCAATCGTTTCTTCGCCGTACCTTGATACCTTTTGCATCGCATCAAAAAAACTATAAAACCAGATAATCGGAATTAAAAATAAGAAGATCCCAAGTCGTAACGTATCTAAAATATAAATAGAAAACAGAAACGCGGCCATTAATTGGATTCCGCGGCGCTGTAAGCCAAGATACAAATGTCCTGCTCCTGGAAAAATGGCAAGAAAGGTGGCAATCGATTTGCTCTTTTTACCATCTTCACGGCGCATCTCAAAGTCTTCAAATATTGTACGGTCAACAAGTTCCTCTCCGCGTTGTTTTTTGTTTACCTGCTGGACGGCATCAAAAAATCCATACACCCAGATAATTGGGAGAGCGGCCAGAAAGACCATAAATTCAGCTCGGTTGGATAAGGCTGTCACAAATATGACCATGACTCCTAATCCTAGGAATGTCGCCAAAAGCGTTAATCCCCTGGTCATTAATCCAATTTGGAAGTGGCCTAAGCCCGGTATAAATGATAGAACAATCGTATAAAACCGTTCTGAATCTTGGGTAGCCTGGTTCGGCTGCCCTTCTAGATTAACTGACTTCAGAGCCTTCTTATGCTTGGAAACCTGCACCCCCATATCAATAAAACTGACAAGATAAAGGAATATTCCTAACATAAAGGTCACGATAGCAACTTCCTCGTTATTTGTTAATAACCCAATAACAGTGACGAACGCCAAGCCAATCACAGTCAATAGATAAAGTACGCCGCGAAACATATTACCGAAATAAATATGGCCTAGACCCGGAAATAGGGACAAGGTCAATGCCTTTGTCGGATTTTTCATTTCTTATTTGCCTCCTTTTTTTCTAGTGAATCCATCCATGCAAAAGTTTTATTAATAACGCCCTCCGTCACCGAAGGCTTCTTTTCCTGAATTTGCGGCTTATCAATCGAATTCGCATACGCCGCTAGCGACTGAAAGACCCCTGAAAAAGTTAATAATAATGTCGCAGCCGCGGCCAATAAATAATGAAACACCGCTTGCTGATAAAAAGGTTTTTCCTTCATTTTGGTGTCAATTTTGGTGTCAGGCACCGAAGGAACTATTGAGATAGTGTTTAGGTTTCTAACGGTGTCAGGCACCATAGTTTTCTGCTTCGAAACCTCTGCCATGACCAATTCGGTAAAGCCACTGCTGTCTGAGAGAGTTGGAAGGGATGGTTCACCGGCTTCTACAGCTAGTAAATATTGGGTAAGGCATTGATCACACGTGTATAAATGGTTTTCTAAGTCCTCTTTGGTCTTCTCATTGACTTCGTCATTAACGTATTGCAACCACTCTTCAAAACTGTAATGCTTCATGAAAAATCATCCTCCTTCCAATTCTTTCTCATCCAATGACGGGCCCGGTACAGCTTCGTTTCAATTGTTTTCACCTGTACATTTTGTTCGTCAGCCATTTGCTGATAGCTCTTTTCAGCGATGTAAAATCCGTATATCACATCACGGTAATTTTCGGGCAGTTCATCAAGCTTTTTCCTAACGAGCCTTCTCCGGTCTAGTTCGAAAATCTCTTTCTCCACACTGTCTTTCGGCGACCCTGCTGACTGCTGCTCGAGGTCTTCTGCCACTTCCTCTCGTCTTCTCACCTGTTTTCGTTTTACATCTATCGCATGATTAACCGCAATTCGCGTTATCCACGTTTTAAATCCTTGATTTTGGTATTGGGGGAGAGAAGTATAGATTTTCATAAATACTTCCTGTGCAGCATCTTCTGCTTCCTTTTGGTCACGAAGCACAGCAAAGATGGTCCGGAACACATCGTTGCTGTATTTCTCAACCAAAAGTCGAAAAGCCTGGTCACTGCCGTCCAGCACATTTTCTATTAAGGCTGTATCATTAATCGTTCTCTCCCCCTTTCTTTTTTTTGTTTCTACATAATAGACGAGAGGATCGAAACCTACCCCTACACTATTTTTAAAAAAATTTTTTTCAATTCTCTTCATCATACCATGAGATTGAACCTAAAAACCGTGCGGGCAGCGCCCGCACGGTGTTATCATATATAAAAGGAGATTACTCTTTAATTTCCAATCCTAACAGCCTCGCAAATCCTATCGCCTGATCGGCAGAAACCTTGCAACCGGCCACACTATCCAGTGATAGATTTAAACGGTTAAACGTACAAGTACTCAGGTCCACACCAGACAATGTCGTTCCAGTAAAGTTCACATCATCTAGATCGCAATCTTTAAAGTCAAGTTTATTAAATTTAGCTTCGTAAAAATCTGCACTGCGAAGGGAGCAATTCTCAAACTTCATTTCCTTCAAGTCGGCATAACCAAACGAACCCATATTCAGATTGCAGTTTTCAAACAAGACATTTCTAAGGGTAGCATCTGCAAGATTTAATCCTAATAGTTTGCAGTCACGAAACTCGACCCGATGGATGATTCCATCCGTAAAATCCACATTGGATAGATCGCATCGTTCAAAAATCACATCGGTTAATTGAACAAAGCGAAACGATCCATCGAGGAAGGTCACATTTTTAAATACCACCTCTTCGAATCTCACTTTTTCAACCTCCTCTTGGGAGATCGAACAGTCGCTAATGATCGCCATGTTAATATATGAATCTTCTCTATCGTTATAATCAAATGGAGTTAAATTGGAGGGCATTTTCGGTTTTTGAATTTTTAGCTTCTGACTCAAATCGATCATCCTTTTCATGGGTATTAAAGGTATTTCATCTCAATAGAAGAACTAGACGGCCCATTAAGGCCACCGGAATATCTGCTCAAGAACTTGCATAAGTATTAGCAACTTGGCCGAAATAAATCTATACCATCTCTCAAATGCTCCCTTTTCTTTACAGAAACTGAGAATTCAACAAAATACTACCACTGATATATGATAAAATCTATTAATAATGCAATTTTACTAAAATAATAGCCAAGGGAATGATGCATATGTTGTGGTTGTTGCTTTTGGCTTCCTATTTAATCGGAAGCGTTCCCACAGCTTTGATTGTGGGCAAGTTGATCTTTGGAGTGGATATCCGCGAACATGGCAGTAAAAATCCAGGGGCCACCAATACCCTAAGGGTTCTTGGTAAGAAGTCTGCCATTTTCGTCCTGATTATTGATATTGCAAAAGGGGCTTTGGCAGCATCCCTTCCTATGTACTTTAACTTAGACGCAAATCCCCTTTATTTTGGCCTCACAGCTGTTGTTGGTCATTGCTTTCCAATTTTTGCGGGCTTCAAAGGCGGAAAGGCAATCGCAACCACCGCCGGGGCTTTGTTAATCGCCAATGTCTATCTCCTGATCATCGCGTATGTTGCTTTCTTTTTAGTTATCTTTATAACTAAGTATGTATTCTTTGGCTCCATTACGGTTGGCATTAGTCTTCTCATCTATTCTTTAGTATCTTCTAAGCTCGAAATGGAACTTATCTTTATATTTTTCTCGCTATTCTTGATTTATTTGCATCGCTCCAACATCCGAAATTTTATTTTGGGCATCGAGCCCAAAATAAATGATAAAAATTTGATCAATGACCGCATCCCGCCAAAGGGCGGCGGCTTTAAAATGTAATTAAAAAGATCCCCTCGAGTCAAGATACAATGACCAGGGGATCCTCTTTTTTATTTTAAAAGTGTCGCCAGGATACTATTGGCAACGGTTTGCCAAATGGAGGCATCTCTTTGATAGGTTGCTCTAAGGCTCTTAAACAATTCTGTTTGTTTCGCTTGAAAATCCTCTGCGTCCTTTTCTGGCAAGGCAGCACGCTTTTCCATTACGAAAGCCTGCAACTCAGGTGCTCTTGGCCCCCAGACACCAACCTCATTTCCTTCTTCATTAATAAAAATAAAAATAGGAATGGCTCTCGACGTGCCATTGGTTAAGTATTGGTCCATTAACTCCAAATTCGAGTCGCGGAGCACAAAACGAACTTCTATCCCAGCCGCTTCAGCTATTTTCAGCAAAATGGGGTTATTCAGCATCGCATCGCCGCACCAATCTTCTGATAGAACAATCGCACGTAAGTTTTGCGGCCTTAATGCCTCGAGCCGATTCTTATCCTCTTCCGTTAAGGTGAAGCCCTCATAGATCGTAAGCATTTCCTCTTTATTGGTAGTCATAGCATTTATGTACCCATCAACAGTCAATCCTTTTTGAAACCATTGGTTTAAATCCATTTTTTCTGCACCTCTCTCATTTTCTCCTATGATAGTCGTTTTAAGAACTTGTTACAATAGAACTGCTTATGGAAAACACCATTGTTATACTACAAGCATTTTTTCCTATTTCAAAAAAACTATATTTTTACACTAGTAATAGAAATTTATAGTTGATAGAATATTTTATATATAGAAAATATTATTATAAATATTTTCTACGATAAGACAATCAAGGAGGAAACCTATGTCTAATGAATCACTACAACTACTTTCGATTGGAATCTATATTGCCGCTATGCTTTTTATCGGTTGGTACTCTTATCGAAAGACTAGCAATCTTACAGACTACATGCTTGGAGGGCGGTCTTTAGGACCCGCTGTAACTGCTTTAAGTGCAGGGGCAGCTGATATGAGCGGATGGCTTCTAATGGGATTACCCGGCGGAATTTATGTAACCGGTTTAGCAGATGCGTGGATTGCCGTTGGCTTAACAATTGGAGCTTATCTTAACTGGCTATTGGTGGCACCTCGCTTGCGTTCTTACACACAAGTGGCCAATGATTCAATCACGATTCCAAGCTACCTAGAGAACCGTTTTAAAGACAACACAAAACTACTCCGTATTGTTTCAGGTATTGTTATTCTTATTTTCTTTACTTTCTATGTTTCATCAGGAATGGTTTCTGGAGCTGTCTTTTTTGAAAGTTCATTTGGCACAAGCTACCATACCGGACTTCTTATTGTTGGCGGTGTTACGGTTGCCTACACCTTATTTGGTGGATTCTTGGCGGTAAGCTATACAGACTTTATTCAAGGTTTAATGATGTTGATCGCCCTTGCTCTTGTTCCAGCAATTGGTATCTTCCACACAGGAGGCCCTGCTGAAACGATGGAAACGATTCGCGCGATAGACCCAACAAAACTTGATTTATTAAAAGGGACAACCTTTTTAGGCATTATTTCAGCAATGGCCTGGGGGCTTGGCTATTTTGGACAGCCTCACATCATTGTCCGCTTTATGGCAATCAAAACAATTAAAGAAACAAAAAGCGCACGCCGGATTGGAATGGGCTGGATGATTATCTCGCTTATTGGTACGATCTTTACAGGATTTATTGGTATTGCCTTTTTCCATAATAATCCGGAGCATATCTTAAAGAATCCAGAAGCAGTTTTCATTGAATTGAGCCAAATTTTATTCCACCCCCTATTCGCAGGATTTGCTTTAGCTGCCATTCTCGCAGCGATTATGAGTACGATTTCTTCCCAATTAATCGTTACTTCTAGTGCACTTGTTGAAGATTTATACAAAATGGTCATGAACAAAAATGCAAAGGACAAGCAACTGGTCTTCCTAGGGAGAATGGCGGTTCTTCTCGTTTCTGTCATTGCGGCTGCACTAGCATTCAAGCAAAATAGCACCATTTTAGACCTCGTTGCATATGCTTGGGCAGGCTTCGGTGCATCATTCGGACCAGTAATCTTGCTAAGCTTATTCTGGAAAAAGATTACGAATTGGGGCGCCCTTTTCGGGATGATCGTCGGAGCGCTTACCGTTATCATTTGGAAGAATGTCGGCCTTGGTGACACGCTTTATGAAATTGTCCCTGGCTTTGTTTTCAACCTTATTGTCGCTTACATTGTGAGTTTACTGACGTATCGAAAAAATGATGAGATTGAAAAGGAATTTACGGAAAGTGTTCGCTTGTTAAAAAGCGAAAAATAATAATACGCTCGGATCCCATTGATCCGAGCGTATTTAATTAATACCTCGCAGCAGTGCAATATACATGGTCATCCGTGTACCTCACTTTTTTAGATATTCACCTTCCTAAAATCTTACCATTTATTCGTTGCTTTAAACTATCAACTATTCCCCGGTTTGAAGGATAATATGAGTCATTGGGAGAAAATTAGATAGATAATCATTTTTTATGGAGGGATTTGCTCATGGTTCCACAAAGAGTTAGTTTGCTTACAATTGGCGCATATGATTTGCCTGTACTTAGGAAATTTTATCAAACGTTAGGATGGGAGGAAACGGAAATAAGCTCGGACCAATTTGCTGTCTTTAAAACGGCGGGCGTCTTGCTTTCGTTATACCCGATTGCCGAGTTAGCAAAGGATGCCGGCATTGAATTCACACGCTCTCCTGAGAGCTTTCATGGGGTGACCTATTCCATAAACGTAGATCAACAGGAACAAGTTGATACAACGATAGAAACCATTCGTTCAGCAGGGGCAAAAATACTGCGGGAGCCAAGTGATGTCTTCTGGGGCGGACGGATTGCCTATTTCGCTGACCCCGAAAATAACCTCTGGGAAGTTGCTTGGAACCCTACAGCCACTTTTGATGAGCGCGGTGCGATGATATCTTTTTAATTTCTATCATTCTACAAACTTTTCAGCGTTTATTTTGAAAAAACCCCATTATACCGGGGTTAATAGCAAAGTTAATCAAACGTTTGATTAGTAACATTCTAAACTAACCAAACGTTTGATTAGTTAGCCGCGAAGACATATAACTAAAGAGTTTCAGCCCATTATTGTGAAAAACCTTTGTCGAACCAGTTATCATTTTTCACACCAAAAATAAAAAACTTGTCGATACTAAGATTTCCTTAGGGAAATTCTTTTGTTTCGACACCATTCCTGATAATTCCCTACTAACCAAACGTTTGATTAGATACAGGATAAACCCTTTTAAGATATAGGCTTTTTCCCGGGAAATCGAGAAAAGAATGTCGAATTCTGCTCACCAAAATAAAAAGCTGGCAGACTGTATTCTGCCAGCTTCAGATTGTAGACAAAAGGCATTCGATGAGCTTAATCGAATGCCTTTTTATGGTTTTTTTGCTCGTAAGAGCAAAATTTTGACCTTTCCTATACCTTTATCTAGGCCATTTCTGGACTTTTCCATGTCCAGTTGGCCATCTTTTTCAAATTCATGGCAGCAAAAGTAAGCATCGCTTGCATGGACAATTTTTTTAGGCCTCTTAAGGTTGTCCAACGCATACCATGCTTTTCTT
>NZ_JAMAUV010000129.1:0-243 GCF_023714155.1 Neobacillus sp. MER 74 | reverse complement strand
CCCAGTGTGGCCGATCACCCTCTCAGGTCGGCTACGCATCGTCGCCTTGGTGAGCCGTTACCTCACCAACTAGCTAATGCGCCGCGGGCCCATCTGTAAGTGACAGCCGAAACCGTCTTTCAGCTTTTCCTCATGAGAGGAAAAGGATTATCCGGTATTAGCACCGGTTTCCCGGTGTTATCCCAGTCTTACAGGCAGGTTGCCCACGTGTTACTCACCCGTCCGCCGCTAGACTCCGAAGAG
>NZ_JAMAUV010000128.1:0-243 GCF_023714155.1 Neobacillus sp. MER 74 | reverse complement strand
CAGTGTGGCCGATCACCCTCTCAGGTCGGCTACGCATCGTCGCCTTGGTGAGCCGTTACCTCACCAACTAGCTAATGCGCCGCGGGCCCATCTGTAAGTGACAGCCGAAACCGTCTTTCAGCTTTCCTTCATGAGAGGGAAAGGATTATCCGGTATTAGCACCGGTTTCCCGGTGTTATCCCAGTCTTACAGGCAGGTTGCCCACGTGTTACTCACCCGTCCGCCGCTAGACTCCGAAGAGTC
>NZ_JAMAUV010000127.1:0-243 GCF_023714155.1 Neobacillus sp. MER 74 | reverse complement strand
AATGCTGGCAACTAAGATCAAGGGTTGCGCTCGTTGCGGGACTTAACCCAACATCTCACGACACGAGCTGACGACAACCATGCACCACCTGTCACTCTGTCCCCCGAAGGGGAAAATCCTATCTCTAGGAGTGTCAGAGGATGTCAAGACCTGGTAAGGTTCTTCGCGTTGCTTCGAATTAAACCACATGCTCCACCGCTTGTGCGGGCCCCCGTCAATTCCTTTGAGTTTCAGCCTTGCGGC
>NZ_JAMAUV010000126.1:0-244 GCF_023714155.1 Neobacillus sp. MER 74 | reverse complement strand
CTCTTCGGAGTCTAGCGGCGGACGGGTGAGTAACACGTGGGCAACCTGCCTGTAAGACTGGGATAACACCGGGAAACCGGTGCTAATACCGGATAATCCTTTTCCTCTCATGAGGGGAAGCTGAAAGACGGTTTCGGCTGTCACTTACAGATGGGCCCGCGGCGCATTAGCTAGTTGGTGAGGTAACGGCTCACCAAGGCGACGATGCGTAGCCGACCTGAGAGGGTGATCGGCCACACTGGGA
>NZ_JAMAUV010000125.1:0-244 GCF_023714155.1 Neobacillus sp. MER 74 | reverse complement strand
CTCTTCGGAGTCTAGCGGCGGACGGGTGAGTAACACGTGGGCAACCTGCCTGTAAGACTGGGATAACACCGGGAAACCGGTGCTAATACCGGATAATCCTTTTCCTCTCATGAGGGGAAGCTGAAAGTCGGTTTCGGCTGACACTTACAGATGGGCCCGCGGCGCATTAGCTAGTTGGTGAGGTAACGGCTCACCAAGGCGACGATGCGTAGCCGACCTGAGAGGGTGATCGGCCACACTGGGA
>NZ_JAMAUV010000124.1:0-255 GCF_023714155.1 Neobacillus sp. MER 74 | reverse complement strand
GCTAAATGAATTAGTAATTGGGCCTTTTTTAATCCAGGCTGTCTCTTCATCAGTGATTTCCACCCGATAACAACGTTTTGAGGTTGCATTGAACGCAATTCCATTGGTGTAGGAAATAAGCGAAGGGGTGCGATTGCCCCTTTACCTTTCACGTCTTTAAAAACTTGTCGAAGCTCTGGAAAGACAACATCTACCCAACGATTTAATTGGTTGATTGAACTAACAAGACGCTTCACAATCACATCACGGTTAGAC
>NZ_JAMAUV010000123.1:0-255 GCF_023714155.1 Neobacillus sp. MER 74 | reverse complement strand
AAATACGATTTTCTCCCGAATGCTCGCTAATTCGCAGGATTTCATTACCGTTGGTATAGAGTTAACGATTAAATGAAATGAGTTCAGATTTTTAGGCTTCGTGAAAGCATGGGGAAATAGAGGAGTGATTTACAACTCCATATTTTACCATATGATGTACATGCTCCACGCCGCCCTTGGAGGCTTACCCTCCCATGTCTCAACGGGTCAAAAGCCCTATCATTCCTTCGTCATGCCTATCCAAGGGGTGGAGGC
>NZ_JAMAUV010000122.1:0-255 GCF_023714155.1 Neobacillus sp. MER 74 | reverse complement strand
GTTTAATAATGAAGAAATCATTGACCAGGTGACTGAAAATACAATTAAAAAAGATAATATTTACAAGAAAAGGGGTTCTATAATAGAACATCTTTTTGGAACCATAAAACGACATTTT
Organism: Neobacillus sp. MER 74; assembly: GCF_023714155.1. Taxonomy (NCBI): domain Bacteria; kingdom Bacillati; phylum Bacillota; class Bacilli; order Caryophanales; family Bacillaceae; genus Neobacillus; species Neobacillus sp. MER 74. The sequence continues at coordinate 137 of NZ_JAMAUV010000122.1, read as the reverse complement.
GGTTATACAAATTTTTTAACAAGAGGGCTTGAATCAGTAAACACTGAGGTAAGCTTTATTTGTCTTGCCTATAATTTTAAAAGAATGATAAATATAATCGGAGTAAAGGAATTAATAACAAGATTTAGGGGGGATTC
>NZ_JAMAUV010000121.1:0-255 GCF_023714155.1 Neobacillus sp. MER 74 | reverse complement strand
TCAAGCCCCAGAGTACTATGATCGAAACCGCTAAAAGCTACGGGTACACCCAAAAATTGTTTTAAATGAAGATGATAAAGAATAGCCTCTTCCATTTCACGGTCAGAGTAATTGTGATAGCGTTGCACAAAATGAATCTTTAATTTTAAGGAAGGTGCATAAGGACGTTGTCCATTAGGGGAATACAAAGGAGCACAGAGTTTATCCGCAAAGGAGAAGTCAACCACTTGTTCTACTCGACTCCAGAAAGGATGG
>NZ_JAMAUV010000120.1:0-255 GCF_023714155.1 Neobacillus sp. MER 74 | reverse complement strand
TTAAACCTAACAATAGATCTGCCGCCTTTTGCAGAAGTACATAACTCCTTTTTCCCACATTCATTAAAGTTTACACACGTGTAACGTTTGGAATCTTTGCCGTTTTGCTTTCCATTCCATTTAAAATCCAAACAGTAGCCCATCGGGCAAATAAAAACATCATCTTTTTGGTCATACTTGAAGTTTGATTTATCAAATCCGTTTTCAACCTTTTGTTGTTTTCCTTTTTGAGGCTTTATTAAGATCTCAGTCTTC